>NZ_JBFMKP010000016.1:5238-8336 GCF_040786235.1 Aquimarina discodermiae | reverse complement strand
TTTAAAAGGTTGTTTACAACAAATAGAACTAGGGTTGGTGACAAAATAACCCGTGAACCGCAACCAACTCGAAACCCTACTACTTGCGAGGATAATACAAAGAAATACAGTTACTTATCTGTACTTCGCTTAAGAATCCAAAAAAACACATACCGATGAAAAAATTAAAGTTAGAAAATCCTAGCTATAACGCTTTATTGCCTGAATTTAAACGATGGTTGGATATTTTAGGGTATAGTGCTTCAGTTGTAAAATACTCGCCTATTTACTTGAGAGAGTTCTTTTATTGGCTAGAACAACAACAAATTACACATATCAATCAAGTTACCAGAGCAAACGTTACCAGGTACTTTAATTATTTAAAAGAAAGACCTAACCAAAATACAGCAGGGGCATTAAGTAAAAATTATATAAATGGTCATTTAAGTACCTTAAAAAGGTTCAATACCTATTTAAAAAAGCATGATCAGAAAGGAGTATCTATACACTTACGTTTTGAGAAAACAGACAAATTAAGTTCATCCCATATTGTAACAGAGCTAGAAATCAAACAGCTTTTTAAAGCCACAGAATACAGTAACCCTTATGAACATATACGACTTAGGGATAAAGCTATTTTAGTAGTGCTTTATAGTTGTGGTTTACGAAGAAACGAAGCAGTACACCTAGATCTTGCAGACATCCTTTTTGATAAAGAACGACTCTTTGTACGACAAGGTAAAAATTACAAAGAACGTTATGTACCGATCAATGCATATAACCTACGTATACTAGAGGATTATATATACGAAGCACGTTCACAGTTTTATAAGGCAAGTGAAAATGAAGCTTTGTTTATTAACTATCGAGGTAATCGAATGGGAGGGCAAAATTTTAAGCTACGCTTACGAGCTATGATTAAGGCAACCAATAACGAAGAACTCATAGAAAAAAAGATCACCCCTCATAAACTACGACATAGTATTGCTACCCATTTACTAGAACGTGAAGTGCCTATAGAGGCTATCAGTCAGTTTTTAGGGCATAGTAGTCTAGAAAGTACACAAGTATACACTCATATCCTTAAAGAATTAAAAATATAATGCTATGAATTACAGAACTTATTTAGAAAAGCATCGATATAGCGAGAATACTATTGTAATCAATATTTTACGTGTAAAAAGATATGAAGACTGGACAACATCTTATGGTATTAAAACAGAACGGGCAACCTATAAAAATCTATTGACTTATGTAGCCTATTTAAAAGAAAACAAAAAGTATAAACGACAGTCTATTAACCAAGAATTACGAGCAGTCAAGTTATATTATGATATGCTTATAGAAAACAATAAAGTGGCAGAAAATCCAGCAGAGAACTTAACGATACGAGGAACACGTAAAGGCATCATTAAAGATCTACTAAGTGAAGAAGAGCTAGAGGATTTATATTACTCTTATGATATCAAACATCATGATATATTTTTTAAAGCAACCAAACTGCGAGACAAGGTTATAGTAGGGCTCATAGTATATCAAGGTATCACTGCTGTAGAAATCCATCAACTAAAAGAAGAACACTTAGAACTTCATAAAGGTAAGATACACATCCCATCTACTCGAAGAAGCAATAGAAGAACTTTAAAATTACAACCCTCACAAATACTAGAGCTTATAAAATATACTACTAAGGCTAGGATATATCTATCAAAACGAAGCAATACTACTAATAATGAGCAATTATTTTATGGTACTTTAAACCTTACCCGTAGTATTACTAGAAGAATTATCAAAACCTTAAAGAATTACAATCGTAAGGTAAAAAGCTATAGTCAACTACGATCCAGTGTGATTGTAAACTGGTTAGCTGCCAATAACCTTCGACATGTACAATATATGGCAGGGCATCGTTACATCAGTTCTACAGAAAGATATGTGCAAGATGATTTAGAAAGCCTACATGAAATCGTTAATAAGTCCCATCCTATAAACTAATCAACTATGAAACCAAAAGAAATCTATATAAAAATGACAATTACCGATATAGCAGAATTACGCTATATGCAACATACGTTATTAGAAAACTTAAATTTATTAAGCCAGTTAGACGATGATTGTACCACTAATAGAAGTGTAAAAGATAGTGTGTACTGGATATCTAAAATATTACAATCTATACATCAAAAAGAAGAAACAAATTTTAGTGTAAACTGTTTAGATAAAACTCTTTGAATTACACAAATTATATGAATCAGAAACGGGAATTTAAAAAATATGTATATTATAAACTATCTTTGTTATGAATATTAAAATGAATGTTATGGACTTACAGGCAGATATCAAATGGATATTAGAAGAGTTGAAAGATGTAAAGGATCCTACCCTTATTGAAGCCTTTAAAAATATGTTACAATATAGACGAAAAGTAAGTGAACCATCTTATGAGGTATCAGATGACCATAAAAAAATATTAGATCAACGGTTAGCAGATCACAAAGCAAACCCAAATAGTGGAAGAAGTTGGAAAGATATAAAAACTGATCTTCAAGCAAAGCATGGGATATAATCTAGTTGTTAAACCGGGAGCAGAACTGGATATTACAGAGGCTCTTGAATGGTATGAGGAAAACACAGAGTTATCATCAGAATTATTTATAAAAATAGATGAAGTTCTTAGCAGAATAGAAACAGATCCCAATAACTTCCAAAAGCGGTATAAAGATATTAGAATTGCATTTACAGATCGCTTCCGTTATGGAGTTCATTATACGATAGAAGATACCACAGTATATGTTCATGCTGTGTTACATACAAGTAGAAAACCTAGAGGTTAAAGCTTTACTAAAACACAATCCCGAATCGAAAGGTTCGGGATTTTTTGTTGCATAAATAGCCAAGTGAGTCGCTACGCTCTGATTTATTATTATCACATCAGCCCGAAAAGGGCTTTTGTAATAAGCTGTACAAAGGTGTTCCTTCGTCACGCCGGTCTTGCCATACCTTGTTCACGAAAAAAGTCGTGAACACCTTATTGTTTTTTATCGAACACCGCACTGCTTCCTTGTGGAAACATGTCGAATAATGTTTTCGGGAAAAGCCCGACTACACTATTATTATTT
>NZ_JBFMKP010000016.1:0-5228 GCF_040786235.1 Aquimarina discodermiae | reverse complement strand
AGAACAAGTCCGTAAAATAGCTAGTCAATGGGGAAGGAAATAGTATGGTCAACCCCTGCTTTGCTAGAACTAGAAGAAATACATACCGACATTTTTGAAGTTAGTAAATCTTTAAAATCAGCAGATAGAGTTATTAATGAAATCATGGACAGTGCCGATGTTTTAAGCACTCAACCTGAAATTTATACTTTAGACGAAAACAAAACACCTAATGATGGTAGTTATCGTTCTTATGAAATACGAACTTATAATGTAGCATACCGTGTTTTAGATGACACTATCAGGATTATACGAGTTCGTTATGCAGGAAATGAACCACGACAATATTAATTAGAGATTTAATATATCCCGAATCGTAAAGGTTCGGGATTTTTTGTTGTATAAATAGCCAAGTGACTCCCTACAGTCGGATAGTTATTATGGGCGCATCAAGTATGCTTTGCCCATAAGCTGTTATAAGGTGTTCCTTCGTCACGCCGCAAGCTATTTTTTGTTATTCCACAAGTGCAGAAAAAAGCACTTGTTCCATACCGTCACAACTCCCTCGCCTTCGGTCGGTAGTCTCCACTACAAACAAATAGCCTTGCTTACGTTCCTCTATCACCCGCAGCTCTCTTTTTGCTTAACAACAATATGGTTGCCTACGGCGTGAACCTAATTAAGCAAAACCGCTGCTTCATGGGCTCCGCCGCTTGGTCGCAGCCTAGACGATTATTTATGTGGAAGTATCTATTTTAATAAAGCGGAACACATAAAAATCGTCTGGCACACAAAACCACTGCGTTCCCTTTTGTGTGTCGGCTGCTCCTCTACGCTTCGGCTACGCCTTTGTTTTGCACGCATGCAGCTTCGTTCAGTCGCCACTAGGCTATGATTATGATTAAAGCTGAAGATCAGCCACAACTGCCGTTGCGCTCTTCAGCTTTAATCATAATCGCTTACTCATAAGATAGCGAGGTGTGTTTTTATCTAGGTAATAATTAAAAAACGCTTCAAAAGCGGAATAGCGAAAGGCTGTAGCGTAGAGGCTCTTCCGCTTTTGAAGTGCTAGCCATAGTGGCGATTGAACGTCACGTAAACCTTTGGGTTATAAATCCAGAGGTTCGACTCCCGCTCTGAGTACTAATGTGAGCGGCTATTTTATATAATTGCGTTATAGCCCCTGACGTAAGGAAGAGCGGGTATAACTACCAATTATGTAAAGATAGCTTGGGTGATGCGGCTGGCTTTAGAAGTAACAAATACAGAAATACGTAAGGTAGCTATATCACAAATCACTATTTTAGCCTAGCAGATGGATAGATGACAGTTAGAACGTTCATATTTTTTGCTTTTTAGCAGTGATGCCGGCAGAAAAAGGGTGTCGAAATTATTTTTTTTGCAGTAGCTATGCAGTTAATGGAAACTTAACCATCGACCGTAATAAAGGCATAACCAGTATTTTATACAACCATATGAACCTGCCAACAACAGTAACCGTTGCAGGTGCTAATAATGGAACGATAAATTATGTGTACGATGCTACAGGGGCTAAGCTTAAGAAAGTAACTACTGAGAGCGGAAATGCAACTACCACAGAGTATGCAGGTGGTTATATTTATAAGAATGGAAACCTTGAGTATTTTAGCACCGCGGAAGGGTATGTAACCCCAGAAAATGGGGAATACAAATATGTTTACCAATTTAAAGACCATTTAGGTAACGTTCGACTCTCCTATACAGATGCTGATAACAACGGGGCTGTAGAGCAATCTGAGATTATTAAGGAGTCGAATTATTATCCCTTCGGATTAAAAATGCGAGGGTTTAATGAAATTGTAAGCTCTCATGGGAATAGCACTGCTCAGTTAAGAGGTTTTGGAGGAAAAGAAGAGCAAAATGAGTTTGGTCTTGGTTGGATTGATATAGATGCACGTAATTATAATCCAGAACTTGGACGTTGGATGAATATAGATCAAAAAGCGGAATTGTTCTATGATTGGACACCATATAAGTATGGCATGAATAACCCTATATTACTATCTGATCCTGATGGTAATTGCGAATTCTGTAAAAAAGTCTTAAAAAGTGCGGTGAATGCATATAAGAAAACTCTTTCTAATACTTATGAAGGAGCAAAAAAACTTGTTAGCAGTCCAATACAGACAGTTAAGAAAGCTGCAAGTAATCATTTTAGTAAATTAAGTAGTCCACAAGGATTAGTAAGTTTAGCAAAAGAAGCTTCATCAGTAGCAACAGCCGGAATGACAGATGTTGCTCATGATGTGATAGAAACACAGCTTTATCTGAAGACTCAGCCTCTACAATAGGGAATAAAATCGGAGAAAAAGCAGCTGATACGACAGTTGAAGCAGCTGCATTAGCTGCCGGTGAGGTATTAGGTAAAGGACTAAGTAAAGTTACCAGAACTCTTAAAAATATAAGTAAAGCAAAAACCAGTAAATCATTTGCTACTCAAACTTTTGATCAATCCACAGAATTAGTGGCAGGCACTGAATTTTCGGGGACTATTTCTGGAGAAGCAGGAGCTATGACTGTTGAAATTGAAATGATATCAAAAACTTCTGGAGATGCTTCATCAAATGCAAACTTGATAACGGCTGTGGAATCCATTGCTTCAGAAAATGGGATGACGAGCATTAAGGTTGTAGGCAATGTATTAGATGAAACGGCTGCAGCTAAAGCAAGTGCTGCTTATGTTAAGGCTGGATATGAAGTTTCTACCAAAACAGTTAATGGAGCAACACAACTTACTAGAACAAAAACATTAAAATAATGGATATTGATAGATATAATCGAATTATTCAGAAGCTAAAAGAAACTTACGGTGATTTTGATAATCTTAAAACGAATAATGATAATTTAAACACAAAAATTTATACAGATATAAATAAATTTAGGAATGAATATGAGTTTAATTTATCTGATAGTGAATTACCTATTTTAGATTGTAAACTAAGTAACAAGAATTATATTTTAGCAACTACTCAATCTCTTTATAGTTCATATAATGGAGTTAAATATCAAATGAAATATGATGATTTTTCGAAAATAGATAGAACTTATTTTTTTGAAAACAAACAATTGGCGGAAGGAAAAACTCGAATATTTAGATATTTTTTAAAAAATGATAATGATTTTTTTTATGAAATAGATTCATTTTATCCTGCAGATATTATTCATAATAAACTCGTTTTAAGTATGCGTTTCGGAAAATATGATTCTCCTAGCTCATCCTCGAATGAGTAAGGGCTAGCGCTTCGTCCCTGCTCTGCGAAGTTTACAACTTCGTAGCGGTATGAGTAAGCAATAAAAGATCAGCCCACAGCAGTACTGTTGTGGGTTTGTTGTTTTATACTATTATCCTCTCCATAGTTTAGCTACGCCTTTATCTATTAAATAGTCAGACATATTAGTATCGTTATAGGTTACTTCTGCAATGTATCGTGCATACTGGTCTTTGTTTTGTTTGGTTGTGGTAATAGTTACAGTAGCTCCTTCTGGGCAAAACTTTTTTGCTACTGCCCTGGCATGCTTTGCTTGTCGTTCTCGATAAGCTACAGTATTGTTCATCTCTGGGGCATCAATACGAGCGAGTCGTATTTTTTGTATGGTCTGTACATAAAACCCTAAATCGATCTCTACTTGCAGTGTATCGCCGTCGATCCACCTTATTATCGTTGCTTTATACGTATACATAGTTTTAAAAGTACTACATTTTTATATGTAAAAATGTAATTTGATCAAAAACAGGGTTCAAAAAAGCATTAAAAAACCCATGTAACAAAATGATAATAAGATTATTGCAAAATAGAACTGCATTTTTGTGTATAAAAATGTAGTGGGATTATATATAATACTTTAAGGTAGTAGAAATGTCATGCTTTATGAATATGCTTTTTTAGCTTTAGTATCTCTAATGATAGTATCGATTAATCTAAATAACATACTTTGTGTATCATCATCTAAGTCTTGTATATCTTGTAAACGTTGAACCGTTTTTTTATCAAAAGAAGCATTTACTCCCTCACCTACTAAATAATCCAGAGATACACCAAAAGCATCTGCAATACTCTTAGCAGCTTCAATAGAAGGTATTGCTTCGTTACGCTCGTATTTACCAATCATCACACGAGACACATTAGTTTTATTGGCTAAGTCTGTTTGCGATAAATTATGTTCTTTACGAAGTTCTTCTATGATTTTACCTGTATCCATATATCTATTTAAATGTTACAAAAAGCAACAATAGTAACGTTTTACATCAAAAATACGTAATTAAAAGAGAAATAAGTATCTGATAGTTTTGTTACAAATGTAAATAAAAGATATATTTGTATCTAATAGTTACATCTTTAAAAATTATCAACAATGCTAAAAACCCACAACCCACACAACTATAGTTACGTGAATGCATGCTTAGAAATCCACATTTTAGGAGGTATTAAGCTCAACAATCTAGAACGTATGCGAGTAACGATGAGTGTTCAGAAACCTAAAAGTATCTATGTACTACGTCACAGTATCGATCTGTATAATGACAATATGGTCGAGAAATTTGTTAGAAAGATCGCAGAACGTATCGAGATCGGCACAAGTATTACTAGAAAAACCCTGCAAGAGCTAACTACCGCTTTAGAAAAGTATCGTATCGAAGAACTAGAAAGAGAAAAGGAAGCTAATCAAATCCCAATCGAAGAAATCTCTGCAGATGAAGAACAAACCGCTATCAAGTTTTTAAAGTCTAAAGACCTATTAAGTAAAACTAATGAACTGATCGGTAAATCGGGTGTGATAGGTGAAGAAACCAACCGTTTATTAATGTATCTGATCTTTACTTCTAGAAAAACGAACAACCCGTTACATTGTATCAGTTTAGGTAGTTCAGGAGTTGGTAAGACCCATTTACAAAGTAAAGTAGCAGAGCTGATACCCGATGAAGATAAAATCGAGATTACGGTACTATCTGCAAACGCTTTTTATTACTTCAACCGTACAGAACTTAGAAACAAACTCATACTTATAGAAGATCTGGACGGTGCAGAAAGTGTACTCTATCCATTACGTGAATTACAATCTAAAAAGAGAATTACTAAAACTGTAGTACATAAAGATCGTAAAGGAACAACCAAAACGATACACCTTACTGTAGAAGGGCCTGTAAGTGTAGCAGGTTGTACTACGCAAGAAAGTGTATACGAAGATAATAGTAACCGTAGCTTTTTACT
>NZ_JBFMKP010000015.1:0-137613 GCF_040786235.1 Aquimarina discodermiae | reverse complement strand
AAAAACCGAATCTTATCTAAGATAACGGCAATGACAATCATTCAATATATCAATAGATTTGAATTCAATAGAAATATCAATAATCTAAAAATTAATATTACCTAAATGCACAACGGGTTAATAAATTATTATTAAGTTAATACTTGTACGTAATGTTTGTCAAACATATAAATTAAACGATATTTTCAAGCTGCTTTAATAATGTTTTTACACGATAATTATATTTCCTTTCAGTCCTTGCTTCTTTTAACCATTGAATTGAAAGATTCAAATATTCCTTTGCAGAACCATCGGAATATTTCGTAAAATACTCAATAGACTGCTCAGCGAAGGTAACAGCATGATAAGTCTTTCGAGAATCCTCAGAATAACACTTTTTCAAAATGTTCATACTTTTATCAAGTGTTTCTCTTATATTAGGATCATTACTTTCCGAATTGATGTTAGCTTTAAATAAAATTATTGCGTGTGTATTTTCAATGGAAAATATTTTTTTATTACTGATTTGAAGAGCTTTATCTATTTTCAATGCTGCTTCTGTATACTTTTTCTTTTTTAACAAGTAAAGTGAACATTGTTGAAGTAAAAAAGGGTTTCTATCTATACTATATGAATTTTCATAAAATTCTAATCCATCTCGCCAATTAAAAAAAGCCTTTGACACATAAAAAGCATCATAACCACTTCTTTTAAATATATAAAAGTTAGGAATTTGATGTTTAGGTACATTTTCATGAAATCTTTTAAATACTCTTTTAAAATGACTAGCCCTTGTCTGTTTAATAATTGTTTCAGCAAGAATTTGTGACCTAGGTTGGTAATAATCTTGATCAGAATCATATTCATCAACAATATTACCTAATGTTTCTTGAACCATTCCCTTAAGCGAATTCATTATATCGATGACTTCTTCGTATGTCGAAACATCATCATCAAGAAAAGAATTAGTGACATCAAAGGAAACAGGAACTCTACAAGAATGCATGTAACAAGACATTATCAAAAGATCCAACAATATTTGGTCAGATTGGTTTAATTCATCTAGAATTGATTCATATCTTTTTGTTATTGCTGGTTTATTAATGTTATAATTAACTATCTCAAATACGGATGGAATCTCATCTAATATCCCTTTTGAAGTCATTGGATTTTTTCTTATTGATAAGGGAATTGTATTGTATATTCCTTGTATATCTATAGGCGACAAATCAGAAACATCATAATTTATGAATATCTTATTCGAAAGCTTGTGACTAGAAATATCTACATTATAATACCTATCGAACCCCACTAGTTTTATAAATGGATTTGAAGTCAAATCTATAAATGCATCAATATTACTTGCAAAATTATCAACTAAGACTATGGTTGTTTTTTTTATTTCATTTTTAATTATGTTGGCTTTGTGAACTGTAATTTCATTAAATATTAAAACCCTTTTTTTATGATTCACTTTTTTTGCTATCTGTAAAAGTAAAGTTGATTTACCTGATGCCGGAATACCAGTTACAACAATATTCTTTTCTTTTTCAAGTAGATTTATAATTTCATCTAAATGAGAAGTACAACAAATACGATTAGACAATATATCAGACCAAATTGGCGCAGCACCTAGGAAAAATTCATCTATCTTTCTTATTTGACCTTTGTAATTTTTTTTAGGGACTTTTGACTCAGGATAAATTATTTCAATTGAATCTGTTCCCGAAGTTTCTGTTTTATCAAATTCTAAATCTGTTGAACCAACATAATCAAAAAAATCTTTTATTCCACCAATCATAATTTTAAAGCCTAGAGCTTTAAAATATGCTTCACTTCCTGGATCTTTTTTATGAAGCAAAATCCATTTGTTTTTTTGGTTGGACAAACTATCTTGTTGACCGAATAAAGATTCAATTGCACCAACATCCTCTAAACTATATCCAAGAAAAACTGAGGGTAATTGTTGTGCAGATTGATTCAAGCTTAGCCAAGCATTGAGTTGCGTTCTATATGAACCTGAAACCTCTTGTTTGTTAAATAAAAACTTAGAATCAGGCATATCGACATTGCCATGTATAGGTATGAAATCAATACAGTTTTTATCTTGATAACAAGATCCATTAATGAAAACGTTATTTATATATTTGTTTTGAGAAGATTTATAAATACAATCTACCAAATTGTCAATATTCGTAGTGAATATTCTTTTACAGTTTATTTTGATTAATTCTTTATAAAATCCCTCAAAAGATGTTACTTGAAAACGATTTAGTAAATATTCTCTTAAATCATCACTGTTGACAGAGTCAATTATAGTACAAATTTTTGTTAAATCTGTTAGTTTTGGACAAGAAAACTCTTGAATTAATTCTTCATTCAATTCATAACCTAGAGGTAATTTTTTACTGTTTTTATCCTTTGAATAAATAGAAAACCCAGCTCCTAAAAATAGATTAACACCTTCTTTTAATGAGGATTCCAACGTTTCTTGTAATTCTATGATCATATTTTTATATTTTTTATCGAAAACTAAACAAAGCGCCTATGGTACAATAAGTATCTAATCTTATAATCTCCCATTATTATCGTAAATGTATTATGTTTGAGTGTGATATTGACATTAATAAGTGTTTTTTAGTTGCTGATTATTTTTTGAATATCTTTTTTTTCCAAGTTTAGCATTAACTGTTTGATTTTATCATCAGATAGATTTAAGTCCAAGTTATTGTTCAATTGCTTCAAATCTTTAATGAGTAAATTATTTTCTATGAAGTTGATAGTTGGCTTATCAAGTTTTTTCGTCAAGTCATTCAAATTAGCCTCTTTTATTTTATATTTCGATTTAAGTTCTTGTTCTATGGATTTCTGGCTTTCTTGTGATAATAAACTAATTTCCGAGCTATAAGAATCTAGTTGTTCTCCAGGTTCGATTATACCTTCTTCTATTAATTTTTCTCGAATAGTATTAGTTGCAACCTGATAATCTATATTATTAACATTTGTACAAGCTGTAATCGGTGTTTTCTTACCAACATATGAATTGTGATTATTTATCTGTACCAATAATGTTTTATATAATTTATTGTGAAGTGTCATTTTGTTATGAAAGGTAAAATTGTCATTGACATACAATGCTGCCATAGCTTCTGAGAAAGATTTTTCCATATCGGCTTTTTTATTGTTGATAGCAGATATTCTTGCAGAGTTATATTTTTTGAAAAAAGAAAATGTTTGAAAATCCCTTCTATCGGTATAATGTTCAAATTTTACCACTAAATGATCTATATGCTTCTCAAATAAATAAGTCTCTATGTTGTTAGTGCTTTTATATTTTATTTGAGATAAATTATTTACATATACTTTGCTTTCATTAAGATTTTGGTCAATTGGGTGAACAATGAAGTATCCTTCTTTGAATAAATTGGGACTTTCAGTTCCGTCAATTTGTTTAGGATTCCAAGTAGAACTATATGATATAATGTTTCTACACTTTGGAATAATTTGGTCAAGAGATTGCTTAACTTTTTTTGACACTTCTACAAAAGTGTTCAATTCATTTGGAAACAATCCTGTAAAATTACTTATTGAATTTATCGCAGTTTCAAGGTTATCCTTAACTTTATAAGCATACAAGTTTACTGTAATTTTTACATCTTCGCCTAGATATGGAAATGGACCTATAAGTCCAAGGTTATTTACAGAACGAGCTACACTATTATTATCCCAGGTTGTCTTTGATATATTAGCAGTTTCAATAATCTTGATGTATTCCTTTGTACCAATTTCAATTTTAATGTATAAAAATGGGGAATATTTATTCCATAGCTTTTTCTCATTCTTAATTGAAATATCAAATCCTGTTAATTTGATTGAATAATATGATTGCTCACACAAATCGGAATTAAAATAAATGCAGTTCTTTTTAGATTCCCATCCTGAAATGTTTTTAACGGGAATGTACTTGATTGTGCTTTTAGCTAGTTGAGCATACGAATTTATGCTTAGAACTATTATCAAACAAAACATAAATATTTTTTTCATAATTATTATTTTTATATTACATATAACAATATGGCAAAGGACATATTCCAAATTCTATATATTCAATGAGTTTTCAATAAACAAAAAGCCCCATACCCAAAGAAATCTTCAGGTATGGGGTAATTATTTAATTTTACGTTGCTTCTAAATTAACAAAAAGATGTTTTCTCCCTCAATTTATTACGTGTTTTTAATACATATTTAACAATAAAATCTTGTATATGGGGTACTTATACGTGCATGTTCAAATAACATACCAGTTCATTTAAGTGTTAATTCGTAAACTTATAAAATGAACCGTTTTATTGAACTGGATCAACTTCGAGGTAGAATATCTAAGATCCCGCCGGAAAAGGCGGGATTAGTTCAACTGTCTATTTTGATGTGTCGCTATGCGACTTTTCAAAATAGAGTTTCACTAAAACCACGGTTAATTTATACCCCCTATAAATTCGCAACCCTTGGTATCATTACTATATTGGGACTTTTACGATTTTTAAGGAACTTATTTACGTGACGATGGTGATCTTTAAGTAAAAAAATAAGTTCATACTTTATTTGTAAGATAGTTCATGTTTTTAGATCTTTCAAATGCTTTCCGCCATAAACCTATCGTGTTGATTAGGGGTTACACATCTTTTTTTAGAGAAGAAGATGCTGTTACAGACTAACTATCTTTACAAACTTAAATTATCGAACTATGGAAAGAAGAAAAACAACCCCAAATGAATTAAAACGAAAGAAAAAACACCTAATTCATGAAGTCCTACCCCCCTAAAACAGCAACACCGCTTTTAAAAAATCCATGGATAAAAAGTGTAATTGTTATTGGAACTATTTACGGATTCTTATTTATCTCAAAATATATCATTAATGAATATGCAGAGGTAATTACGGCATCCAAAAAATTAAGGGATGCATATAAACTTTAAAAACCTATATATCCTTATATGAACATACCTACATCAAATAACAAAGATACCATAACTAATATCTTGAAAATAGTCTCTGCTGTTTACCTGATTTTGAATACAGTTAGGTTGGGTATAGAGCTTCACGAGAAAATCACTCATAAAAAACAATCCGTACCAAAAAGATAGAGCTATCTAAACCTTAACAATAACTATTTACATGATTGTAAAACGGGCAGGTTATAAGCGTCATGCATGCTGAATTTTAAACATGCCATTGTATTAAAATTCTATAATTGTAATGATGAAATTGTATACTAAAAAAAACAGGATACTGTAACCTTTTCGAGTATATTTATAATGCTATAAAAGACATATTTCGAGATGCTGTATATCAAATACAAGGTCATGAATCACTCATTTGTTATATTTGGCTGATAACTTGTTACAAAATATCAAAACTAAACAGGTATTTCTTAATGAAAAAGATAACAACCTACAACGCTACTTTTGATCTAATAAATTCTATTGAAAACAGTTATTTTCAAAAAACAAGTAAGTTTATTTCTCAATCTGTTATTTTCTTCAATAAAAGATTTCTCGTTCGATTTAGAAAATTTACGAACGAAATTAGCCCTCATGTTTTTGGGGTTATTTATAATCTTCTAGATTGGTTATGGATAAAGATTTTTAGGCCTTTTTTTCTTTTATTTCGAGGAGTAGTGCTAATTTTTGAAAATGGGTATATCAATTATATTGTTCTAAGTATAATCTTTTTACTTATTACATACCCTTTTTTATCACAAGATAATACTTTGATACAAGGAATAGGCTCTAAAATATTTATTTATGGTTTTTTTATATCCTTTCTTATAATTTCTTTTTTCACCTTTGATTATCATTATTCTAAAAGAGATTTTGAGCTTATTGATAAATTTGTAAAAAAAATAAAACTATTTAGTTCAGAGGAAATTAAAGCTATTCAAAGTAACCTCCAAATTATTAGGAAAAAGCACAGTAAACAAGTTATTTTTTTAAACTCAGTTATTGGATTTTTATGGAGTTTTGCTATTATAACATTTATAACAGCTTATAAAAAGGGGGATTATATAATGGCCTTAGAGATTTTTGAAGAACATTTCAGTAAATTTTTAGCGTTTTTAGTTGTTTTTATTCTTATCCGTGGACACTCAAAAATATATGATGAAATATTTGATATAGCCGAGTATGCATGTAACGAAGCAACTACAGTTTGTAAAAAATAAAAAACCGCGACAACTACTGTGGTTTATCGTAAAGTATCCCGATTATTCTTACCGTCACGAGTGAGATGCTCAAGATTATAGTACTCTCCAAGTTTGACCATTACCGTTTTGATTATAAAATCAAATTTTAGTTTTCTCAAACTCGATTAAATGAATATAACTAAAGTGAATGTGTTTCTCTATATTTTTTAATTTATTTTTCTTCTTTTTTGTAATGCTTCAGGACTAATATTTTGACCGCCTGTCCAAGCTTCTTTTGTAGTTTTATCCATGTACTTATTCTGGTTTCTATTATTTGGAGCGGCAAGATATGTAAGAGATTTATATTATTCTGCGGTAATCCTTAATATGTTTATTAGATTTTAAGATGATCTTTCTTAATTACTAATCTGCCAGTACCTTATGGTATAGATCTGCCAAACGCACCTCGATATAATCAATGATCTTATCTTCTGGGCGTTCTCCAGAATACATGGCATATATTTTCTTTAGGTATTGATCTTTAAGTTTTTTTAGTTCTCCTTCAGGCTTTCGAATTTGATCCTGGGTAAGTTTCCATTTTTTTATCCCATTAAGCATTTGGGTATGGGCAATGAATTTCTTTTCAACTGTTTTTAGAGCTTCGATATCCTCTGGTTTTTGATAAGTGTTGACCTTGGCTTTTAGCATGGAATACTCGGTGTTGATTTCAGAATTTACCTGTTCTCCCTCACTAATTAGCTTTAAATAGGCGGTATAAATCCACTCATCATATTTATCCAGAAAATCTTCATAGAAATACAAGGCCTTTAAATATTCGATTGCAGCTTCTTTGTATACTTTTTTAGATTCATCTTCTGATTTTCTAACCGCTCCAGCCAATATCCTGAACTCGTCTTTTTTATGCTGTACCATTTTATCGGCTTCCTTTTCTTTGGCAATAACATCAAGTTGCGGAGTAATCTCCCAAGGCACTCCTTCAAAAGTATTTTTGCGATAGCTAAAGCTTAACCAGTTACTCTCTTTTCTTTTGAAATTCGGTTTTTTGATACCAAACGTATAGTTATATCCAAAAGTAGCGGTAAGCTCTCCTAGGTCGTCAGTAGTGTTGCCACTTCTAAAAAGCTGTATCGCACTAGCACTAAAATTATGACGCTCTAAAAGCACATAGGTTAGATTTACTCTTGCATTGGCTACTTGGGTTTTGCTAGTTGTATTTTGTGTTTCGTTATAAGATAGTCCTAATCGCGTGCCTAGTTTCTTATCAAAAAAACGTTTCCCTAGTCCTACATTAGGCCCCCACGTAGTGGCATCTTCTGTACCAATGGTATTATAGGTAGCATTTACTCCGGTAGTAATATCCAGGTTTTGTTCTGGAAAAGCAATGGTATAACTTAAAGAACCATTATGAAAAGTAGAAGCATCCCCAATTCGTACTACTCCGCCTTGTTCATTGGCTACATCATTTAGGGCATAATTAAAAGCAATATTCTGGTTAGCATTTTTCTTTTGTGACAGCACATAATTGATCCCAAACGTAGCATTTTGTGAAAGCTGTCGGTAATCTAACTCTTCTAATTCGTTATCCAGTAAATTATCATCATTGATCACATCAAACTGATTGGGTTTGATATTGGTATAGGTCTGAAAGTTTGAATATGATCCCGTAAGGTTTAATCTATCCGAAAAAGTATACCCTACATTAATTGCTCCAACAATACGATTGGTTGCATTGGGTTTACTATTTTGTAAATCATCTCTTTGATAGCCCACATTCATGGCCAGGGTAAGCTTATCTTTAAAAAAGGAACTGGCGGTATGTAGGGTGATATTTTCGAAGTCATTATTAAAAAAATAGGCTCCTAATGTTTCATAACCGGGATCGATACGTTCATAACCAATACCTACACTGGTTCTGCCTATACTATAGTTTAGGTGGGCATTAAAAGCTTTGTAATATTCTGTAGAGCTACGGTTATTAAATACCACTGAAGCTACTCCTTTAGCCCCTTCGTTACTTTCTGCTGCTCGCAGGTCTTGTGTAATGGCAGTAGCAGCATATTCTGCCGCCAAAGTAAACTCATTGGTAATTTTTACTTCTGTATTTGCACTAACCACCAAATTTTCTTTAGGCAAAATACCTTTTGCTTCTGGTACGGAATCTATAGAAGTAATATTGTCTTTGGCATAAAATCCGATTACCCCAACTTTATAGCGTTCTTTTTCATAGTTGACTTTGATCCCATATCCCATACGTGAAAATGCCGGAATGGTACGTTCATCTCCATCATCGGGGGTTGCTTTTAGCAGTTGTCCTGCCATCGCACTTATGGTAAAATCTCCCGGAGGAGCCAGATCGACACCTCCACCAGTAAACTGGTGACCACTTAACGTATAAGGGGAGAAATTCATACTTACATTGCCAATATGGGCAGTTACCCATTTGTATTTGGGGTGCAGGCTGATCCTGTTAAAATTAAAAGGTAATGCATAGTCCAGATTGTCCCCCTGGTTGGTAAAACTATAGGAGATAGGCACTGTAAAACCATAAATACTTACATTTAGATTTCCTCGAAGGAAATAAGTAAAGGGTTCTCTGTTGTTATTTTGATTAGCATCATAATAGACCCCATTAGCAGATATCACACCACTTACTTTTATAGGCTTTGCCTTACCAACATTCTCGATGTCGATATTTTGGGAGTATCCAATAATGGAGACCAACATAAAAAAGAGGAAGGTAATTTTTTGCAATAGGAGTTTTTTTTGCTATTTGGATCTATATAAAGACAGTGGCTTTCTACTATAAAGAAAGCCACTGTCTTTATATTAAAATTACTGTTTGGTATAGATATCAACTATATCTTCCAAATTATCAATAAGTTTTAATTCATTATTTTCTAAGGTAAACTGTTCAAAGTCCTCTTCTCCTTCAAAAGTATAGGTATTTGTATAACTTCCTCCAGAATTATTCTTCCAAGTAAAACTATCTGAAAAAAGTTTACATTCAGAATTTACAGTGTTGTAATAATTGTCCACTCCCTTTGCATCAGCTTCGAATACGTAATTATTGTTTTTATTACATTCACCCAAAGAAACTTCTTTCCCATCTACCAATACTTTGGTTAACTTCCAGGTACCTACGATTGGGTCTTCACTAGTTCCTGCATCATCATCTTTTTTACAAGATGAAACGGCTAATACACTTAGGATCAAAACTGTTGTTAGAATTCTTTTCATTGTTTGTTAAAGTTTAAGTTAAATATTTATGGTTTGTATTTATTTACTTTTTGCAATAGTACGATATTGGCGTATCATTTTTTGATACTGTTACTTTTTATATGTTTTTTGTTTTGTATTTCGAAGAAGGTTGTTGTTTTATTTTTTTTATCGTAGCTAATAAAAATGTTTTTCGCAACGTTAGGAGAATTTAAGGAGCAAATGTTTTTTACGAACTAAATCCTAAATGTAAAATGTAATTTCCTTCATTAGTTTGAAAAATAAAATCTTCATTCATATGGTCAATCCCAGATTCAATTACTTTGTTAAGCCATAAATCTATATTTTCAACGCGATATATATCAATAATATCTTGTTCCTCTATCAATCGAAACAGATTCTTTACAAAATCAATTTTTAATTTATCAAATTCCTTACTGTTTTCAGTTCGTTCAGGACAGGGGCCGGAATATAATGACCAGTGGTCAATCGATTCCTCTATTATTTTTTTTACCTTTTTATTATTTACAGAATCCATATTTACTACTATATCTATAGTTTTAAAAAACTCCTTTAAATCCTCTTTATTTTGTATTATTGGCAATCTTAAAAACCTCCATGTTCCTCCATTATTAACAGATTCTGATTGAAGTTTTTCAAGTTCACTGTCTAAATCACTTTCAGTCACCTATTTTAAATTCTTATATTTAGAATTACTTTTCTTTATACCTTAAATAACCTATCTCTTGATACTTTTCTTCAATTGGTTTTCTCTCAATATTTGAGTCATAAAAATCTACACTTCATTATTTTCCGGTTCTTCTAAAAAGGAATACCATGCTTTTAACATCTCATAAATATCTTGAGAAGGCTCGCTTCCTAGTAACTCATCATAACAGTAAATTAAACTCTCAATTTTAGTAACATGAATTTTATAGCAAACCGAACCATAAATATCAATATCCGTTTTTTCTCCTGTTAAAACCATATTTACTTTGTCAATCAACAATTCTATTGATTCTCGATCTCGAATAGAGAAATCGTCTCCTAGAGCTCCATACAATTCGTTATTAACGACTATTTGTTTATCTATTTTAAATTCCATATCTAAAGTTTTTTTGGGAAAAATGAAATAATTCTACCTGTAGAAATATTATAATAAAAGTTTATTTCGATAGTTCCATCTGTTGAATATCCTTTATAAGTATTTCCTGAAACTAGACCATGATTGTTTGAAATTGCATGCTCTACTTCACGTTTCAGTTTAGTTGTATCCCAATTTTTTGGAAAAAATGAAGCCTTACCATATTGAACTCCATTAATATTATTTTGAGCACCATTAAGTTTTGTAAATATGTTCCCATTGGTATTTTTTACCCAAGGATAAGCTTCTACAACTGAATTATCTAACAAATTTACAGGGTTACCATTTCTATCTATAAAACCTCCAGTCCATCCCGGATTATCGTTTAAAAATTGATTCATCGCATTTTGAGTGTGGCACCCCTCAAAACCATTTCCCTTAAAATCCAAATAATCTACATGGCTTAATCTACCTTGAATTTTACTGGCAACATTATCAACCTGTGTCCAATTTGGGTGTTTTGTTCTTCCCGTTCGTAATTTCCAATTATTATAACTTCCAAAATTATCTACATTATCTAAGTACTTAGATACATCTCTTAATTCATCTACATTAGTTTTCAGAGGAGAATCAGCATCATTTAGTATTTTCCACGCATCAATTAAATCGGGATTTTTAATAATCGCTTCTGCAAAGTCTTTATTTGCCAAATCCTCATTTAGAACTTTTAACCCCTCTGCATCAAGATCAATACGTTTTACATTTTCTAAAAACGCTGCACTTGCCTGATCTCCAAATTTAATGATGGTGTACGAACCATCAGAGAGTTTTACAATTTTTCCTATATACTTGGCTGTAGTAGCATATACCAAAGGTATTGTAGAGGCAAAAGAAATAATAGCATTTTCTCCATCTCCTTCTATCGTATACCATATCCCGTTGATAACATCAAAAGCCTCCCCAAACAGAGGTACCATACCCGCTGCATCTAATACAAAATGTCCTATCCCAGATGGGTCATACAAAGCTGCAAACATCTTCTTAAGATCACAAGAAGTACAGCTAACAGGAGGTACTGTAAACACAGACCACTTTTTGGTATTTGGATTATATTGGTAAAAATCAGGATCACCTTCTGTACCAGTAACTGCATAGATATAACTAATACCTCCGGTCTTGTTTCTTACAATCCTTAAAAAACCATTATTTCCAAAAAAGTTGTGATATCCTGTAATAAAATTATCGTAAGATACTCTACTAATATCGGGTAAACAGGTATTGTAATTTGCAGAAAGTTCTGAGAGTCCTTTAGCCACTCCTACAAAAGAAATTTGGGTATTGGTCAGTAATATTCCTGCTCCTGTATCATTTTTATCTTTGGCGTTATATGCTCCTTTTAGAAAAATAATATCGCATTCTAAATAGGGTGTTTTAAGACCTATAACCACTTCTACAACACCTGCATCGGGAATAGGATCAAATTGGTATGGGTGCCCTCCTTTTTCTTTTTTATATCCCCTAAACTTCCCTTCTGCAAAATACCCAAGATAGGTTTCGTTGTCTAAAACAAAACTACTTAAAACCCCTCTCGCTACTTTTAAACTATTATGCTGTAAAAATCTTGGTGTAGCTTCTTTTGACAATTTTACAGGAACGCCTGCAGGAGATAGATAAACAACAGTATTGGTGTTTGATTCTTTTTGTAAGGATTCAAATTGTTCTGTGATATCAAAAGAAGTCTCTGCACTAGCAATATCCTCTGTTGCTGTATTTTCATTACCCGCAAAATTAGAGGCTAGGTTTTCTTTAATAACATCATCATTCTTTCCGCTAGCAAAATCTTCTTTGACTTGTTTTATCGCTTCTTTTATCTTGTCTTTATCATCAATAAATACCTGTTGTGCAGCTATTTGTTCTTCGGAAAGACCGTTATCAGGGTCATCTAAAATTTCTTGTATCTGATTGATATAGGTATTGGTTTGGATATTCGTATCAATACCCTCTTTGATATTATTTATTAACGTTACGATGGCATCGTCAAAAGTTTCTATCCATTCTCCTATGGCAATTACCGCATCAATTTCATCTTGTATATCATCCAAACCACCCCAAGAAGGATCATAATCGGTTACCAAAATACCATCTACCAACTCATAATCGGTATTAACCTTAATATTTTCAAACCCAATTTTGATTCGGGTATCTGCCAGATAAGGTACCGTAATATATCCCCAACCGGTAAAATATCCATCACTGCCATCTACACGCTTTACGGTTACCGGAAACTCCCCAGCAGTAAAGGTTTCGTTTACTCCAATAAACGGTAAGGGTTCCTGATTAGCGATATGTTCTTTTGGAGTGACCCCACAGGTAAACTCCTGATCTTCGCCTCGTATTCCTGTAGTAAATTCAAAAATACGGGAAAAGGTATACCCGCCATTATAACCACATTGTCCTCCTACACGGTACTCATAGGTCGTATTTTCTTCTAGCCCCAATATTCTGGTATGTTCGTTATAGGCATTCACCTCGAACCAACCTGAGTTATTTCCTTCTTTTTTGCGGTATTGTACCTGGTATTTTAGATGTTCGATCCCTTGCCAATAGACTTTTGCAGCACTATGGCTGGTACTTTCTGCCAATACAAACTGGGGGGCTGTACATTGTTTGGTATAGTTAAAATGGTATACCTCGCTATAACCGGCATTTTTAAACAGGGATAATTCGCTGATCCCATCTACGGCAATAGCACGAACTCTCCACGCATAAGTTTTATCAGGTAATAGTGCAGTTTCTGCAGGGCCATACAATAATGTGGTAGACCGTGTGGTAGTTTGATATAGTGGTCTACTTGCCAAAAATGCAGCTTGTGGATCGATATTGGTGTCCCAAATCTCTGCTAGGGTAAACTCATATTGTATATTGGTGGCATTGATATGTCGAGGAGTCCAGTTAAAAATAATATTCTGCGGGTCTTTGATGGTAATATTTTCATTACGTACCGGTAAATTTAAAATAGGAGGGTCGTTTAACACGATATAGGCAATGGCACAACTAGGTGGTGAGAGCAATCTGCCTGTAAGGTAATCGTAGGCTTCAAAACAAAAACGGTATAAACCTGCAGAGAGGGGCCTACTATATTGTACTGGGGTAATCCCCACCAAATTTTCTAACTGAAAATAAGGACGTAAATCAATATTAGTCAAACGTCTGGGTACACCACCATCTAATGAAATGGGACTTACTCCCATTACCACATCTGCACTGCGAACCGATATGCCATTACCTTCTACATAGAGTTTTAGTACCACCTGCCGGTTAAACTCACTTACATCCCCCAATAGTAGGTTTACAATCACCCGATCACTATTGGCTGTAGCATAATCTGATAAGGTCACACTATATGGCGGGATCATCTGTACTGTGGTTTGTACAGGTTGTTGGGCCTGTACAAGCATAGTAAATAACAAACCGCTAACAAACAGTAGTTGTTTATTAAACCGTTTTCTTATTTTTTGAATGATCCCTGTATATATCATTTCTTAAGTTTTAAATTATATAATTTTATGTACAGCTATAATGCTACTCCAATGTAAATTCGAATTCGTTGGTTTCTGCAAAACTATCTGGGTCTTCATTAAAGAAATTAAATTTGACAGAATACCTACCTGTAGTAAACAATCTTCCTGGTATCTTTGATTCTGGACGTCTAATAAGTATTGAAACACCATTTTGACCATTTCTTATATTAGAAGAGCTAAATAAAGGACTATATATTGAAGCTGTTCTAACCGTTAGAGAACAATATTCTTTACTGGGTTCGATAATAGTTTGCGTATTATCGTCTAAATTTGTAAACACCATATTAAAAAACTCCCTATAATTGGGTTCACCTATAAGCACGCCCATAAAATGCCCCTCAAAAATTAACTCATAGTTTGCAATACCCGTATTCTCACAATTTGGTGCTTTGTAATTTCTTTCAATCCCTGTTATATAAGGTTTTGGGTTAAAAACAGAAAGTAGTAGTTTTTCGTTATTTAAAGAACTATTAAGACCATCATAGTATAAAATAGTATCTGAAATTTCATTTTCAATTTCATAATACAAATAGTATTCGCGATAAAATTCATATGCTGTCGTAGACAAAGCATTAGTGGGTACCGTAAAATGAATAGAGTCATTCTTGTAAGAATACTCTAATGGAATTTTTTTATCGTCCTTATCTTTATTTAATAAAAACAACTTTAGATCAATATCTTTAGGAAAAGCATTCACATACATTGCATGTTCATAATTAATCTCAGAATATACATTATTAAAAGTACTATAGTATGTGCGAATATCTCCCCCATCAAAAGGCCTTGTTTTAAAACTTTTAATTCCATAATAATACCCTTCTTCATTAAATACAGAAATGGTTAACTCATATTCTTCTAAAGGGGCTAAACCTAAAATTGTATTTTTTTGTCCAAAAAATTTTACTTGAGAATTATCTACCGCTATAAATTCCTGATCTCCTTTTTTTCGTATTTGAAATACAATATTATCAGGATTACCTTCTGAAAAGGAAACAACAACAGATGTTGCTTTTACTTTATCAATCTTCATGACCCCTTGTTCTATATATGGAGGTCTGTTATCTTCTCTCTCATCTTTTGCGCAAGAAAACATAATACAAGATATCAAACAAAAAGTGAGTAATTTAAAAATATTTGTCATGGTTAAAATATAGGTTGTTTTTGAATTTTTATATCGGTTTCTATATAGGAATTTGCACCATCGGCTGCATAACTTTTGATTTTTAACGCTCCTTTTCTTCCATCCTGGGTTTCGAACAATACGATCCTGGGCACTAAACTATTGTCAAAAGGTTGTAATCCATCGATCGTTTCTGTAATAGTCAGTCCACGCAATGGTATATCATTGGTCATAGCATCGAATTGGGCTTCTGATAAGGATACGGTACAATTACAATCTTCCTGTACATTGATCATTTTGGTATGGGTAGCATTAGGGATCATCTCAAAAGTCGTATCATCAAGGGTATCGGGTGCATAAAAACGGTTAAAGTTAAAGGTATCGTTTAACCCAAAAAACACCAAATCTATTTGACTTCCGATTTCGGGGGTTACCTGGGATTTGGTATAGATTTCTTCTGTATAGGCAGAAAAGAAACTCCCAATCATATCTGTGTTATGTGCCGTATTGATTCCAAAACGTACATTTTCGAAAACTTTGATATTGGTATCGGGCAACAGTGTAATCGATTTGGTAACCGATTGGGTTTCCTTACCATTGGTAGCCGTCAAGGTCATTTGTTGTGTTCCTGCGGTAGTAAATACTACAGTTGGGTTTTCTTCTGTGGAAGTACTGGGTGTCCCCTCATTAAAACTCCAACTATATGAAGTTGCACTAACACTGTTATTCTGCATAGTAAGTGTTACAGGAACCTGTAAATCTTTATCCTGAAAATCAACCTCCCAATCAAAATCTACCACCAAAAATGGTTGTACGGTAATGGTGGTGTCTTGGGTATGAATTTCCCTGCCATTTCCTATTTCTAAGGTAATGTTATGATCCCCTGGCTGGGTAAAAACTACATTGCCCGGATCTTTTTGATCAGAAGTTGCCGGAGTCCCTCCTTCGAACGTCCAGTTGTAGGTAGTTGCTCCAGTAGATAGATTGCTTAACGCAACGGTTACCGGTGAAAAGGTATCGGCTTGTACGGTAGCTGTAAAATCAATAATCACTGGGGTATCCAAATCCAACACTACTTCTTTTTGATCTTCAGAGCCATCCCGATTTTTGGCATATAAAGTAATGGTATAGGTACCCGGTTCTTTATATAAAATCGTACCCGGATTTCTACGAGATGATGTAGCAGGTTCACCACCCGAAAATGACCATTCGTATTCATCAGCATCGGTAGTGTTATTACTCAATACCACTTCTACGGGTACCGAATAATCCTCATCCACCACCGTAGCCTTAAAATCCACCACCACTGGCACTACCTCCTCCCTCGCACACTCGCATAGCGAGATTTGTAATAGAAGTAGCAATAGCAGTACGCTTGCTCTGTGAACACCTATGTTTGTTACATCCTTCATTATTCGATAATGATTTTTCTGATTTCATCCCCTTTTGGGGTTTCCAAAACTAATACATAGGCGCCACTACTTACTGTCATATTCACCGGAATTTCATATTCCTTTTGTCCATCTTCCTGATATTCATATGCTACCTTATTATGGGTAAGGTTAAACACACGCATAGCAATAGAGGCAGCTTCTGCCAATACTACTTTTACGGTAAAGTTACCATCGGTCGGGTTGGGGTATACTAAAAATTCTTCTATAAAAGGATTGCTGGCATCCCCTACATTGGGTAGGTTACTCGCTTCTTCGACTAGCACGGTCTTTTTATAATCGGCATAACAATCTCCTTGATACGTACGTAAATAAAAATCATACGAACCTTTGTTCTTGAACACCACCACCAGTCGTTCTGCATCCTGGGATACTACCTCTATTGATTCATCATCGGGTAATGTCCATACTACTTTATCACCATCAGGTAAACTTACATTTACCATGGTTACTTCATTACCGGTAAATGCTTGTGAGAATAGTAAAAAATCGGCATCAATCTCGGTATCAGAAGTGGTTACGGTAATCGTATGGATTCCTATACATCCCAACGAGGTGGTGAGTGTAGCGGTATAGGTACCCGATTGTGTAAGTACTACAGAAGCATCGGTACTGCTATACCCATTGTCTGATTGCCAAAGATAGGTAGTCCCGGGATCATCGATACCGATATCCAAAGGTAATGACTGCCCCATACATAAGGCACGGTCACCTCCTAAATCCACCACTACCGGGTCTGGGTCTGTTAGGGTAAATTCTTCATAAGCAATACAGCCTTCTGCATCGGTAATTTCTAATAAATACATTCCTTCAGTAAGACCACTAATGCTTTCTGTGGTTTCTCCGGTATCCCATAAAAATGTATAAGGCGGGGTTCCCCCTTGTGTGGTTAATTGGATATACCCATCAGCACCCTGGTAACAGGTAGGGTCTTTTTGATCAGTGATCACTGCTTTAAGGCCATTGGGCTGTTCAATCAACACCGTTCCCGAAACACGACACCCTTTACTATCACTTACAAATACGGTATATTTTCCTGCGATAAGCTCTTCTATGATCGCTGTAGTGGCTCCTGTAGACCATGAAATCTCATAAGGGGGTGTCCCACCACTAATCAATGCTTCGGCGACCCCATTCATCCCACTATTACAAACAATGTCTTCTTTTCTAAACGACACTTGTAATAAGGTAGGTTGTTTTAGGAAATAGGTAGTATCCCGTTCGCGCACCAGTATATTATCTTCATAATCACCAAGTATAATTCCATTGGCATCCTGAATGTTTACGGCATAGGTACCTGTATCCAGATTGGGAGCAATACTATCGGTCACTGCCAGGTCTTGCCACAAGCCGGTATTAGGGTCTTGTTTTTTCCAACTGTAATAATAAGGTAGTCCCAGGTTATCTAATGGATCTAGTTGAATCCCCCCTATGGCATGGGCAACCAGTTCGCCATCGCTAAACTCATCTCCGTATAGGTTGGCATTATTACAGGAAATATCATGGGTTTCTTCTATCGTTAGGACTAAAGGATCGGGTTCATCCAATTCATAAACAGCATCTGCTACGACACAAGTCGTTTTATACGTGGCTGCATTATAATTTCTATCCCAAACGGTAAGGTAATATTTTCCTTTAGGTAATCCGTTGAGCATAATCTGATAGCGGTTATCGGGTGCAGGCAGCACCCTTCCTTCGGTATTGGTCAATACGGTTCCTGCTTCATCTTTCCATTCAAAATTATAGACTCCGTTATCAGAGGTACCTCCCGTAACATGGGCAACAATGACCCCATCGGTAAACCCAAAAGCACGGGGGTCTTTAGACTCGTCGGTATCAAAAGTAACCGATAAAGGGGCTGCTGGCTCTCCCACCGTAGCTTCTTTGATAATTTCTTCTCCGGCTTCGATTTTACCGCCTACTATTTTGGTGACCACCGCGACACAATCATTTCTATCTTTTAATTTGATTTCATAATCTCCTTTAGACAAGCCACCAATACGTACCGGGTTACTTCTAAAAGGAGTCCAATCATCTGGCCAGAGATCTCCTTTTTTTCTAATCAGATAGTGATATCCTCCTACACCACCACCCGCAGTAAAAGAAATGACCCCATCATCACCTCCATGACAAAATACATCGGTCACTCCATCGTTGGGCTCGGTAGCAAAAACTACTTTGGGTCTTCTGGTTACACTTACCCTTCCAAAATGTCCAGCACCCCCGGTATAAAGGGCTATTCTTCCGTTAGTAGTGCTAGAAGTAAACGAACCTCCTAAGACAATTTGATACCTAGTAGTACTCGGGGTTACCTTAGTTAGGGTCACCCTATGATTAGCATCAAAGCTGGTAATATTATTGGTTCCTTCAATCCCCGGTACTAAAGGGTAGCTAGGGTTTCCATTTTCATGTACTCCAATACTAGGTAGCGACATATCTTCTACAGCAATACTTAAGTTTTCTCCTCTTATTAATGCCCTGTTAAACTGTACGGTAATGGTACCATCATTTTTATCATAACAGGAGTTTGCAGTGCTGGTGACCCGTGTAATATTTGGAGCCGATCGGGAGAGGGTATAGCGTACAGGGTTAGAATCATAATCGGTGGTACAGCTAACTGCCCTAAAATAGATATCCCTACCAATAAGTGAAGAGGATAGAAAATCTCTTGGCCTAAAACTTACGGTACTACTATTACTTACCGGAAGTGATCTCCAGTTATAAAAACTACCCGATTTTACCGTAGCATATTGCCAGTTGTATAAATTATTTGGGAGTCCTGAAGTAGCAGAGATGGTATGAAAATCATCATACCCTATAATCCTGTATGATGGCTCGGGGATATCAATAATGGGTCTAATCGTATACCGATACCTAAAATCGGGTAATCCCCTACCAAAACGGTTATCCTCGGTATCCCGTATAAACGTTTTTTCGGTATTACAAGGTGTTGCAATATCCTCAAACTTTTCTGTACCATTGATATCAAATCTACTCCCTATAAAATTAATAAATACTCTTGTCTTTATTCGAACTGGTTTCCGGTCAGTTTGGAATTTCCTTACCTCTCGATCTCGTTCATTGCTGCCATCACGAATCGCGTTGTAATATATTTCATCTGGAGTACCCCCATCCTCATATTCAATCGTAATGGTAATATTAGAGCTGGTATTATTTTTTACATTATGGGTTACTGTATAATGCAAATCGTATACATGTATCTCGTATAAATTTTGTGATTGAATAGAATGAATCCCTAACACTATCCAAAGCAATATGATGATTTTGTTTCTCATAGTCCTTCCCTTTCTTAAAATGTTACAATAACCGAATCAGGTTTCCCGTATTTACCATTGGGCAACAAAGGTTTGATATAATACGTATAGGTATTATTAGGGGTTATCGTATCGTCTTTTAGTTGTTGTATACTCCCGGGTAGCTCCCTAAACAGCCTGGGGGTTCCTTCATTTTTCTTTTTATAGATAATATATCCTGAAAAGGTGCCCGATGGGTTTCTCCAGGATAGGTTAATCGTACGTTGTTCTTTGTTGGCAATGCCTTGTAACCCTTTTATCGTTTGTGTATTTTCTTTGGCAAAGGCAATCGATACCGTAATAGGTGGCGACGGTGCCGATTGCAGCCCGTTTTTATCGGTAGCAGAAATGGCATAGCGATAGCTATGTTCTAGTTGTAAGCCGATATCGGTATAAGTCGTATCACTGGGTGTTTTAAAAACAGCTTGCCAAGCTGCGGTCTTTGCCGTAACATCTTTTCTATACAACTCATACTGTACCACATCTTTACTGGCACTAGGGATCCATTGTAAACGAACACTATCGTTGGCTACTTTATATCCGCTAAAAATAGGCGAATTAGGCGGTACAATATCTGGTTTTTCTAAGGCCAATACGGCTGAATACTCAGATTGATTGAACCGTTGGTCTACCGCTACAATACTATAATATACGGTACTGTTGAGTGAAGCCACTTGTACGGTATCGGTAAATGTCGTTTGCTGGATAGGATCAGAGGTTAGTTGTACTAATTCTTCATCTTTTCGGTTGCTTCGAAATATCCGATACCCCAAAAGATCGTTTTCGATATTGGGTGTCCACATCACCTGGGTCACCCCGGTACTATCGATCACCCCGGTTAATCCTACAGGGGCTTTAGGAGGGATCGAATCGATAGGTTGCACAAAAATGGGCAAAGAGGTTTTATTCGTTCCTCCCTTACCATTGGCGGTAAGGGTAAAATAATTGGATGCTTTTAGTTGTGCATAGCTAAGGGTACGCTCACCTTTACCAATATCGGTCACTACGACTTCATAAGGGCCTTTGGCCTTGGATGCCCGGTTTAAACTAAAATTATGGATATGTGCTTCCCCTTCTTTTGGGAAATCCCATACCAATGTAACACTGCCATCATCTGTTAGGGTATAATTTTTAAGATGTGCCGTATAGGCCAAGGTAGGTTTTCCTTGCCCAGCAATCACTTCTGAAGGTTTACTTTCTTTTCCGAAAGGAGAAACCCCGACTACCCTATAATGATAGGTTTTATTATTTTGAGATAAGGTATCTACATAGTACATACGCTGGGCAGGAGCCCCCGGTTTATCATTCATATTCAATAAAAAGGAGTATCTCCCAATCGTTTAAAGGTAGTACCATCTTCTGATCGTTCTACAAAATATGAGGTATAGATAGACTTAAACAACTGGTACTCCCAGGAAAGCATAATGTTTTTATCCCCTTCAACCAAAAACAAATCGATAGGAACAGGTAATATCGTTTTCTTTGTTGGGTCTACCGCTAGCGTACCTTCTGTGATCTTCCCGAACTTTTCAGGAACCATAGTTTTGATTTTGTAAAAATACGTTTCAGTAGGGTTGATATTGGTATCGACATAGCCCAATCCTGCCAGTGTTGCTGCTTTGTAATTCATATCGGCAGCAAACAAGGCAAAAGCAAAACGCTGTTCTAATTCTTTGGCTTTATTAAGAATTTGCAATAATGTGCCTTGTTCTGTTTCTCCTACTTCAAAACGTTCTCCATATAATGCCTGTGCCAAAATAGCGGCATGATCATTATTGGCTACCATAGTTTCCCATGCTTCGAGAGGAGCAGGTTTTAAAGGGGTGGGTGTGAGTAGCTTTCTCTCTGGTGGATTTAGAATTGTACCATTTCTAGAAATGGTAAACCGCTCGATGGTATATCCATAGGTATTGGCACGTTTCCATGCCACGGGTTGATCTACTGTCCAGCGTAGCATTATTGTATTGCTTTCTGTTTGGGCAATAACTTTGATCGCTGGTGTTTTTTCCTTACTCTCATTAGCTTGCCCAAATACCAGAACAGGTAGACAGAAAACAAACCCAAGTATGTAGCCTATCATTTTCATATACGATCTTTTAATGGGTTTTTATAGGTAAATACGGCACTGCTTCTTTTGATGCCACCCGGTAATACATACTGTAATCTAATCGTATAATTACCATAGCGCATCATCCTAAAACGGCTGTTTAATATCGAAATATCATGGCTTCCGTTGATTCTACCATCTACATGATCATGTAAAACCTGATGATAAATGTCTGAAAAATCGATACTGTACATATCGGTCAGGTTATATAGGTACGGAAATGTAGTACTACGCCAATGGATACGGGTATTATGATGGATACTCTCTACGTACCCGCTCATAACAGGTAATGCCTTTTTGGGAATATACCCAACAATATCGGTTTCCCTACGTAAGCTATATTGTCCTCCTGCTGGATATTTGCTATACAATATTGGATTGATATCGGTGGTAAAATAGGTATCTTTTAATTCGGATTCTGCAACCACCAATGCCTTTTCATCGGTATATTCATTTCCTTGTAGTTCTACTGCCGAAAACCCTTCGTGTTCTTTGATCGAGGTAGCCAGGTAGATTACGTCAGAAGCAATACGCCCCCAATGATTGTAATGTACCCGCATGCTCTTTATTTTATCAGAAAAAGTAGCATACTTACTCGTTACAAAAGGATAAGACAAACGATCTATCACTCCATCTTGCGAGACACTTTCTGCCAGATTGGTAGTCACCTCAAAAGTATTGTCTTTGTCGAGCGTAGTTGTTTGCGTGGTGGTTCCACTGTTTGTTGTACTGCTCGATTGTTTTGGTAAACTAATAATAGAATACGTATAGTTTTTTTCTTTTTGCAAATTAGGTAATGTATAGTTCACCTTATTGGATGCATTATTGTACCCAAATGCGGTGGTGGTCGTTGCCCCGGTTTCTTCTATAAATCTAATTTCACTTTTCCAGTTGGGGTCATCAAACAAATAATCCTGTCCTCGTTTTAATTGTACATACCCAGCTCCATATTCTTTACGATAGAATTGTTGCTGTGCTACTACGGGATACGCATATTGAATATTATGCAACGGAATATGATTGGGGGCAGTACCCGTAGTAAAATTCCGTTCTTCTTTTTCAATGGCTTTTTGACCGTTTTCTGTAATTGTAGTAAACGCTCCATTTATTTTTTCCTGAAAACTTAATACCACAGTAGCTTTTAATTTGGTATTGGGCGGAAGGATATCTTCTGAGAAAAAAGTAGCCCTATCTTTCATGTAGCTCCACTCCAACTCTCCCGGAATTACCTTTCCGCTAACATCGGTCACTTCAAATTTTTCTAATAGTATTTTATAGGTTTTATCAGCTTCATCTTCTGGGATCACAATAGCTTTCCCTATAGGCATGGTAAAGGTAGCTTGTGGAGCAGTAAATACATCTACATCTGAAGCATTGTCTTTGGGGGTAAGGTCTGCGATCATTTTAATCCCTCCTAATGGGGATGCATCGATAAATTCGCATTCTTCACCCAGGGTGACTTTAAATCGGAAACGTCCTTTGACCAATCCCCCTAACAGGTCATAATGCCCACCGACATATCCACGTACCCAAATCGGATTGGGGGCTTTGGCTTGCAATAGTACTGCAGCACCGGCTTTGATAATCGGAATTTTCTTTTTGACAAAGAACAGTTTGATACGTATTCCTAATTCTCCCTGAAGATACGCATAGGCCTGTCCGTTGGCATACCAACCATCGATCCCTACCTGATCCCCGGTATTGGCACATTTGGCTTGTCCATAATCCCGAAGCATGATATCAAAGCCACCGCCAGCTACGAAACGGGCATAAAACATCAAAAACTGCATATCCCCGGTATCGACTTTAAAATCCATACCAAAAGCAAAGCCACGACCAGAACTAAGTGCGTTTTCATCTCGCATATAGTTTAGGGTTTCTGCTTCGACTCCTAATATCTGTGCTACCTCTGGTGGCGGTGGTGGACTAGCAGGCATATAATCACCGATCATAAAATACCCTCCGGTTTCTAAACGTAGGGGACCGAAACCAACTTTAAGCCCCAAACGGTCTTGTGGGGTTCCCATATGAAAATACCATTCGTCTTTTTCGATATGTACTACCGCCCATCCGGCACGCCCGCCAGAAGCACGCCCTTGTACCACACCACCGACTACATCTACATATAAATTGGCTTCGCCATGTAATACTTTGTTCTGAAAATCATACTCGATCCCTATATAGGCATTAAAACCAGCTTCTCCTTCGACCTTGGCAGGGTAACTTTCCTGGGCTACATCTACAAAAGGTTTGGTTTTCTTATTTCCGCTCAATTTATCGGTAACTCCTGATAACCCTGACTTATCAGCCATTTGTTTCATTTTATCGGTAATCGCTTTAGCGGGATTAGGAAGGTCAATCACTTTCATAATATGGGCTTCGCCATATAATCCCATACGGTCTAACCCACCGTTACGGTTAAAAAGCATTTCAAAACCTGCACCACCATTTACTGCTTTTTCATTCATAATACTAAACAGTACCATAGCCTTAAGTCCAAGCCCACTATTTTCATCAGGGACATAGGCCAATCCTGATGGACTAAAAGCAGAGTCAAACCCCCTGCGTTTCATACGGTAAAAAGCGCCCCCACCAAATCCTTTGATCCCAATGGGTGAGGCTTTTCCGGTAGGAAGGTTATCTGCTAGGGCATCTACATACCAGTAACGAAAATCTTTTCTGCCAAAAATGCCATTGGCCTTAATAATAGTTCCTTTTAAAAAGCCCATTTCTAGCGCTATATCTGCCTGGAAACCATCCCCATATTCTGGATCATCCTGCATGATATGAAGTCCACCAGACATTTTAAACCCTCCCAGATTGGCATCAATGGCAATTCTACTAAGGGCTACTTTATCGAGTCTCCAGCGTTGTTTATAGTTTTCTTCTTTGATGATCCCATAAAACTCTAGTCGGGTTTCTGCAGCAAAACCTTTGTCTTGTTTCCCCATCAGGTTTAACTTTAGGTCAAACCCCAATGCGGTATGGGTATCGGTAGCAGTTAATCCTATATTTCCTATGGATACAGGAAAGTTTGCAATACTTACATCTCCCTGATACCCGAAATAATCTACCTGTATAATGGGGGATTCTGTTTGTAAGACCAGGTTCTGAAATTCAACACCCTTAAAATTGATGAGTTTCTTTTCTTTATTACTAGAAGCATCAGAAGTTTTTGTGTCCCCTCCTAATAGGTTGGTAGAAATTGACAAATTACCACTAAGTACGGCTTTAGGCCTAAAGGATTTATCCCTTACCGCTAATTCGATATAAGAGTTAGGGTATAATTGTGCTTTGGCGCCCCAGTATTCAAAATTTACTACATCCAATGCCCCTAATCGCATCAGATATTCATCTTCTGAAATCAAGCCTATATAGGCCAGCCCCAATGTATTTTCTTTTTGCTCTTGTGTAGTGGTAGTTGATGTGCCATCTTCATTTTGGGTAACCGTTGTTTGATTTGAAGAGGTATAGATTTTATCTTTCATACCTTCAGAGATTGGCAATACAACCCGTCCTTCTATAGCAGCTCCTACCAATCTGCTAGCTGCTAAATCTACACCTAAATGGTCTATAGACATCGCCCAGGCTTTTCGTTCATTGGTGACTCCTTCATTGAGTGGCACCAGATTGTTTACCCCGAAATACCCAGATACACCATTATTATCGATGATCATATGGTGTGTTTCAAAAGAAATACGTTTTCCTTCTGCGAGACTACCTCTCGACTTAAATACATCGGGCAATACCACCTCCAGGGATTCTACATATACACCCCGCCAACTTTCTTCTGAAGGAAATAGTAACCCATTATCATAATAGAACTGCGGAAAGGTGACATTTTCTGTACGCACATCACTAAAATCCAATACCGCCTTATTGACATTAAACAAGAATTTATCTTTACTTTTGGTAAGTACGAAAGGAGATAAACTGATCTCTGCAATCATATCATTCCAATCAGAAACAACCATGCCAAAATACCCTGTTACCCTATTGGGGATGGTAATACTTTTACCATCTGCACCCTGATATTGTCTGGTTTCTGGTTCTAATTCTCCGGTAGGTTTAACAGGTAACAATTTATCTCTAGAGAATTGCACTGCTCCCTGAACCCCTATTTCTTTTAATCCATCACAATCGATACTGGCATAGGTAAGGTTATGGGTAATCCCGGTACGATAATCAAAGCCCCCTCTAAAACTCAACATCCAGGCCCCGTTATCAAAAGGAATATTTACATCGCCCATTAATACCAGATTAGCATCCCCAACAATACCGCCTTTATGAGAAATCTTAACATTGTTAGCCCCAAAGAACAACTGTATCCTTTTTCCGGTATCATCGGTTTGTTGCAAAGTAAGACGTGCAAAAGCAGTAAATTCTATATACTGCGTATTGACTTTGGCGTGCATTAACCCAAGTTCGAAACCGGTACCGCTTTCTTCATTATTGTATTTGATCCCTACGGGTAGCGTTTGGATATCCTCATTAGAAAAGGAGTCCACCCATCTGCCTTGAGTTTGAATATCGGCAAACATGGCAGCAACCCGTTGACGGTCTTCCAGAATTTTACCGTTAACAGGGTATTCTGACCGGATACGTTCATAAGTAAACTCTGGTGCTGTTACTAACTCTTGTGATATTGCCGTGGGAAACTGTTTATCTAATAAATCGAGTGCCTTATGGGTAGCATTTTCTATGACATAAACAGAATCTATAGCGATTGTTTCTACAGGGTCTGTACTTGAAAAAGCAAATGGTGACCAGATCAATAGGCATAATAGCACTATGTAAGGATACATTTTGACGTTCATTCAATTTTTATTTTAGGGCTATGTAATATACAAAATTCGTTAACAAATAATTAACAAATAAAACAAAGGAGCAAATATATAACCCATATTACTGTAAAACAATAGGTTAACCAGGTAAAAACACCCCTTTACGTTACTTTTATTTTTGAACAAATACATAGCTAAATTTTGTTATTTTTAATTTTAATTGTTTTAAACACCTAACAATCAATTGATTAAAAACTTATACATTCCAAAAAAATCTTACAAAATAATTTTTTGGAATAAAAAAACTTTTTTGCATTTTTTTTAAAATTCGTCATTTTGCAATGATAATACATCACAGTATCATTTTTTGATATTGGGTATTTTCTTATTTTTTTGATCCCGCTAAAAATCGGGATTAATTTAACTAGCCATTTTGAATTCGTTGTTACCAACTTTTCAATAGGGAGTTGCATAAAAAAATATAAGTAGACGGTTTATTGAGGTTCTTAGGTTGGATTCTTGGGGAATACTATTCATCATTGGAGATTTATTTGTTTAAACCCTTCAAATGATAAAACAACATCTTGGTGATGTATAGAAATTCTTCCTCTATTCATAGAACTGTTTTCTTTTCTTACAGAAATATGGTCTCGCTACACAGAAATGTTGTCTCTTCTTATAGAAATATCTTCTCGGTGCATCGAAACGTCTTCTCTTCTTACAGAAACATTATCTCTTCTTACAGAAATATCCTCTCGGTACACCGAAATATCTTCTCTTCTTACAGAAAAGCTTATTCTCTTTATAACTAACTGGTTTAAACTAGAAATATCGACTTTAGTCACAAAAATTTTCAACCTCCAGCGTTCGAAAACTTCATCCTTCGAATAATATCACAACATAAAGTATCATTAAAATCAAATTGAGTTAAAACTTAAAAAGTACATTTTGTTATATCCTAACATATAGTAGTATATAAACTTTTAATTTTTTGTTTTATGACCAAAGAACAGATTAATAAACTAGAAATGTACCAAGCGGTACAAACTTACTTAGACACCGATACTAACAAATGGAGTGGTGTACCTGTCCTATTAACTTTTAAGAATGAGTTGGATGAGTTACTCATTCAACTTAGAGAAAATAGCGATACTCAAGAGGCAAACCGAATCTTTTTGGGAGCTAATAAAACCACTCAAAAGCGATTTGTATCAGAAAAAGCAGATATCCTAAACGATGCTTTAGAAGCATATGCTGCTGTAGAAGGAGTGATAGCACTAGAACAAAAAGCAGCTAAATCATTTTCTGATCTTTACAAATTGCGAAACCAGGATTTTATTACTGTTATTACAGAAACCATTACCCTTCTAGAAGAACATATAAAAACTTTGTCATATTATGGAGTAACCAAAGATCAGGTTACCGATTTAAAAAACAGTTTTGATCATTTTTTAATCTTGCAGAGGCAACCTCGTCAATATCGTATAGCAGGTAAACAGGCTACCCTATCTCTAGCAGAATTGTTTACAAGTACCAGTAATTTGCTTACTCAAAAGATGGATAAAGTATTTAAACGTTTTAAACGAGCAGATGCAACTTTGTATAATGGATATCTTGCCGCAAGAACTATTGTAAACAACTAGCCACATTACATGGTAGGACCTCTCTCCCGAGGGGTCTTGGCCTTACAAGAGCTATTATAAAACTATTTTGATATCGTTTTATATCAAAAAGATATAACGCAATCCTATAAGTAGGTATGCAACAATAAAGATGATTAAAACCTTTTCTTGTCTTTTAACTCGATGTTTTCCTAAGAGGATTCTTAAAACAAAAGAAGTCGTTATCAAAAATAATACTCCCCAACAGATCAGACAACTAAAATTACGTTCCCAAAGCACAAAGAGTAAAACAGAAATTATGATCAAATTAGTGAATCCTATAAAAATCACATCGTTAATATGCAATCTTTTCTGAATATGATGCATATATACAGTTGCTATAAGCGTAAGGGTACTTGCAGACAATATCAATCCCATTAAGAAACGAAATAAACGGTTATTAGAAATTTCTTGTAGGGGTTTTGCCTACAAATTACAAAAACAGCGAAAAAAAATCAAAAAAAAAATCAAATTAACTAATTTCCTATACGCTATTTAGGATCTTTATTAAAAATCGATTAACAAAGTAAAAGGCCTTGGTATTTTGGCCGTAATTTAGTATTATTAACTAAGTCGTTATGCTTTTTAAACAACTGCATACCAACCAATTTAAACCAACAAATATTAATTTTAGAAGAAACGATGGAATTATGAAAATAGAGCAAATTTATACAGGTTGTCTTGCCCAGGGAGCCTATTATATAGAAAGTGATGGTGAAGTAGCTATTATTGATCCATTACGAGAGGTTGGTCCTTATATAAAAAGAGCACAAGCTAATCATGCCACTATAAAATATATTTTTGAAACACATTTTCATGCAGACTTTGTAAGCGGTCATATCACTCTTGCCAAAGAAACGGGAGCTGCCATCGTTTTTGGCCCAAATGCTAATCCTTCTTTTGATGTGATCATCGCCAAAGACAATCAAGCATTTAACATAGGAAAAATTACAATTATAGCATTACATACTCCTGGGCACACTATGGAAAGTACTACCTATTTATTGAGAGATGAGCATGGAAAAGACCATGCTATTTTTAGCGGAGACACACTGTTTCTTGGAGATGTAGGGCGCCCTGATCTGGCGCAAAAAGCTGCACACATGACACAGGAAGAATTAGCAGGTACATTATATGATAGTCTGCGTAACAAGATTATGCCGCTGGCAGATGATGTGATTGTATACCCGGCTCATGGTGCTGGTTCTGCTTGCGGTAAAAATATGATGAAAGAAACCGTTGATACATTGGGTAACCAAAAAAAGGTGAATTATGCACTGCGAGCAGATATGACCAAAAAAGAGTTTATCAAAGAGCTTATCGATGGGCTATTACTACCTCCTTCATATTTTCCACTCAATGTTCGATTAAACAAAGAAGGATACGAAGATATTGATAGTGTTTTAGAAAGAAGTATTCGTCCGTTAACACCCGAGGAATTTGAAAATTTGGTTAGCAAAACAGGAGCCATAGTTCTTGATGTTCGACATCAAAACGATTTTAGTAATGGTCATATCCCCAGATCTATTTTTATTGGTTTGGACGGTACTTTTGCTCCATGGGCAGGTACTTTAATTGCCGATGTGAAACAACCTATAGTATTGGTTGCTCCTGTGGGACGTGAAGAAGAAACCATTATTCGTCTATCTCGTGTAGGTTTTGATAATACTCTGGGATATCTTGATAAAGGGTTTAAAGCCTGGAAAAAAGCGGGTAAAGAATACGATACCATCGATTCGATATCTGTAGCAGAATTAGAAAAGTTTCTAAATACTAACACTCTTCCAATTTTTGATGTTAGAAAAAATAGTGAATATACCGCAGAGCATATTGAAAATGCATTTAATACTCCATTAGATTTTATAAACGATCATATGCACGCTTTCCCCACTGACAAAACATTTTATGTGCACTGTGCAGGTGGATATAGATCTGTAATTGCTGCATCCATTTTAAAAAGTCGAGGTATTCACAATATCATTGACGTAAAAGGTGGTTTTTCTGGAGTCAAAGAAACAGACATCAAAATCACAGATTTTAAATGTCCTACCTCTCAAAAGTCAAAATAGTATATTGAACTTATCATTCTACTTTTGGTAGTTTCAATCCTTTTACCCAAAAAATTGTAGCCTCATAAAATATCAACGTAGGTTTTATAACCCTGGAAGATGTATCTCTAGGGTGCTTACTGCTAAATCTTGCTTTCGCTTTATTAAAATCTAAAGTATACTCCTCATTTACATCATTTTGATCTGCATGGAAGTAAATGTAGTTATCTTTTGAACTCCATTTTCCTTTTCCATACCGGTTCTCTTCGGGAACTGTTTGTAAATCTCTATAAAAATGAAATAAAAAATCACCATCCTTGTTTAGAGTTAGGGTATACTCGAGCAGTTCATTTTTTTCTGTTTTAAATTTCAGTTCATATATTCCCGCATATGTGGTAGATTGAGCAGATAATGTAATGGCACCAAACAGGAATAAAAGTGTTACTATTTTTTTCATTAGAAATTAAGGTTTTAAAGTACTTTTTTCTGATGCTCAAATTTGGTGCCAAACGGATTCACTCGGATATTTACAATAGGTATAGTAGTAGAGTTTTCTTCTATAAAACAATTTGTATACTCTCTTAACCAGAAATAACAACATTAGCTTTTTCTCTAATTCTATCCAAACACAGATTACCCATACTCCCAACATGTGTATGTTTTTTGGGTTCATCAGAGATATATGTTCCGTTTTGAACTTGATTTCCTATTTTTTGATATGCTCTTCTAAAACTCATTCCTTCCTCGATCAAAGTATTGATAGTATCAACTGTACTTAAATATTGATATTTTTCATCGGTAAGGTCAATCTCTTTGACATTAATTTGTTGTATCGCATAATTAAAAACATCTAATATATCCATTACATCAATAAAAGCCTGAATCATATTTTCTTTTAAAAGTTGAAAATCTCTATGATATCCACTTGGTAAATTATTGGTGATCAATATCATTTCTGAATGTAATGCTTGAATTTTATTGCACTTGGCTCGTAATAATTCGAATACATCCGGGTTTTTTTTATGAGGCATAATACTACTGCCAGTTGTTAACTCATCTGGAAAAGAAATAAAACCAAAATTTTGACTCATATACAAACAAATATCCATTGCAAACCTAGACAGGGTATTACATAGGCTGCCTAAAGCCATTGCAATGGTTCTTTCACTTTTCCCTCTACTCATTTGGGCAGCCACAACATTAAATTTTAAGGTAGAAAATCCTAATTCTCGAGTTGTGAAATCTCTATCTATAGGAAACGAACTTCCGTAACCCGCTGCAGAACCTAATGGGTTTTGATCAACGGTTTTTGTTGCTGCGGATAGTAGCAACACATCATCTAATAAAATCTCTGCATATGCAGAAAACCAAAGTCCGAAAGAAGATGGCATTGCCACTTGCAAATGGGTATAACCGGGTAACACTTTGTCTTTATGAGCTTCTGCCAGCTGTAATAACGTTTCGAACAAAGTTTCTACACTACCTGTAATCTGCTGTAAGTTTTCTTTGTAAAAGAGGTGTAGCGCAACTAAAACCTGATCATTCCTAGATCGTGCAGTATGTATTTTTTTTCCGGCATCACCAATTCTTTTTGTGAGCTCATACTCTATCTTAGAATGTACATCTTCAAACTGCTCTTCAATAACGAATGTTCCATTCATTATTTCTTTTTCAAGAATTAGCAACTCTTTTTTTATATCATAAAACTCTTCATTAGATAATAACTCTATTTCACACAACATCTTTGCATGTGCCAACGAAGCTTGGATGTCATATTTTGCAATATGAATATCTATTTTTCTATCATTACCAATGGTAAACTGTTCTATTATTTTATCGATTAAAAATCCTTTATCCCAAAGTTTCATCTGTTTATGTTTTATTGTTTCGAAGTTATTTAGTTGACTTTTAAAATATATTTTAACCTCTATTGTTATTTATTAATACACCCTTTTACTTCATTCTTTTTAGTATGTGGCTGAAGAATTACACCGCTCAATAATGCTATATAGATTGTTATTCCTTCTTCTATTTCGTTTAGGTAAATAAACTCGTCTGCAGAGTGAGATCGTGTACTATCCCCTGGGCCTAATTTTAGCGAGGGACAGCTCAATACTGCTTGATCTGATAATGTTGGTGAGCCATATGGTTTTCTACCCAGTTGTATTCCTTTTTGAACAAGCTTATGTGAAACCGGAATCGATGATGAGTTTAAGTTTACACCTCTTGGTATTATTTGATCACACGGAGCTTCTCTTTGTAAAATTTCAACAATTTCTTGATTAGAATATTTATCATTTACACGAACATCGATCACAAGGCATACTTCTGCCGGAATCGCATTGTGCTGTTTTCCAGCATTAATCTGGGTCACTGTCATTTTTACATCTCCCAATACAAGTGAGTTTTTTTCGAACCGATATTGCTTAAACCACTCTAATGTTTTTATAGCATTATAGATTGCATTATTCTCATTGGGATGTGCCGCATGACTAGGTCTTCCTTTTACAATAGCGTCAAAAACAACCAAGCCTTTTTCTGCAATTGCCAGATTCATCTGGGTAGGTTCTCCTACAATTGCAACGTCTATTTTTGGAATAACACTTAACATACTATTTAAGCCATTTTTACCACTACTCTCCTCCTCGGCAGAAGCTACGATAACCAGATTATATTGTAAGTTTTCTTGGGCATAGAAATAAGCAAAAGTCGCCAGTAATGACACCAAACATCCTCCTGCATCATTACTCCCTAGTCCGTATAGCTTACCCTCTTCTTCGATAGCCTTAAACGGATATTTTGTATATCCTTTATTAGGTTTTACTGTATCATGATGAGAGTTTAAAAGCATCGTTGGTTTGGATTCATCAAAATACTTATTAGTTGCCCAAACATTATTATTATTTCGTTTATATGGAATTTGATTTTTTTTAAACCAATATTCGATATGAACTGCCGTATCATTTTCTTCTGAAGAAAATGAAGGTGTTTCAATCAGCTTTTTTAGTAATTTGATGGCTTCGTTGGTTAATTGTTGCTGTTTCATCTGTTTATATTTATTGTTTTAGAGGTCAGGTAGAACCTTTTAAACGTGTTGGTTTGATTAGGTATTAATTGTGGTGTGTTTTGATGATGGGTCATATAACATTTCGGGTAAACCAATACAGACTTTTTCTACTTTGTTCTGTATAGCATTCATGCAGTTATCTAGTTTTGGTAACATTCCCTCTGTAATTACCTTGTCCGCAACTAATTTTTGATAGTTCTGCATATTGATATTCTCTATAACCGATTCTTCATCATTTATATCTTCTAAAACTCCTTGTTTTTCAAAACAATAATAAAGTTCTGTTTTAAAATCCTTTGCAAAAGCAATTGCCAATTCTGATGCAATCGTATCTGCATTGGTGTTTAACAATTGTCCATTTTCATCATGGGTTATTGCACAAAAAACAGGAGTGATCATATGTCCTAATAATATTGACACAGTCTTAGTATTTACTTTTTCTATATCACCAACAAAGCCAAAATCAATTTCTTTTGCTGGTCTTTTTTTTGAGATAATAGTATTACCATCTGCACCAGAAAAACCTATTGCGTTACAATGATTTGATTGTAATCTGGCAACTATATTTTTATTTATCTCTCCTGCATACGTCATAGTAATGATCTCTAAGGTAGATTGATCGGTAATACGTCTACCATTAACCATTTGCACATCTAGACCTATTTTTTGAGCAAGCTTTGTTGCAATTTTTCCGCCTCCATGCACCAATATTTTTGGGGAGGTAAGCAGTGAAAAGTTTTTTAAGAAATCGTACAACATGATTTCATTATCGATAATGTTTCCTCCTATTTTTATGATTTTTAACGTCTCCATTACTTTATGTTTTCAAGTATATTTTTTAATACTACCTGGGCCGCAAATGTTCTGTTGTTTGACTGCTCAATACATAAAACACTTCTAGAATCCATGACCTCTTCTGCCACCACAACATTCCTTCTTACTGGCAGACAGTGCATAAACTTGGCATCTCCAAGCTTTTCTGGTGTTATCATCCAATTCTTGTCCTTACTTATTATTTTACCATAATCGGTAAAAGAGCTCCAGTTTTTTACATACACAAAATCTGCATTTTGCAATGCTTGATCCTGATCATACATAACGTGAGTTTGCCCTGTAATTTCTTTATCAAGTTCATATCCCTTTGGATGTACAATCGTTAAATCTACCTCTAACTCCTGCATCATTTTTATAAAAGAATTGGCAACTGCTTGCGGCAGTGCTCTGGGGTGTGGTGCCCATGACAATACCACCTTAGGGTTTGGTTTGGTTTTTAATTCTTCAATAGTGATTGCATCTGCCAGAGCTTGTAAAGGGTGTGACATAGCACTCTCCATATTAATAACGGGAACCGCAGCATACCTAACAAAACTGTTTAGCACCAATTCTGATAGATCTCGTTCTTTATCTTTTAAGGTTGCAAAAGCCCGCACCGCAATGATATCTGCATATTGAGAGATTACCTGAGCAGCTTCTTTTATATGTTCTGATGTATCTAGATTCATAATTACTCCATCCTCAAATTCGAGATTCCATGAATCTGTAACATTTAGAACCATCACGTTCATTCCCAGGTTTTTTGCAGCCTTTTCTGTACTCAATCTTGTTCTTAGACTGGCATTAAAGAAAAGCATAACCAGGGTCTTATGTTTTCCTAATTCAGGAAACTGAAATGGATCTTTCTTTAATTGTATCGCCTCTTTAATAATATTGGGGATATCTTTTACATCGTGTATTGTTGTGTACTTTTTCATCTGTTTCTTTTTAATCTTTCTCAATGGTCAGATAGAATTCACCAATACTCATTTTGGCTAGAACCCATGATATTGTATGACTCATTTCATAATTCTTCTTGTAGTGCTTCAAAAAGCGTATCGATATGTTCTTTTTGAACTGTTAATGAAGGTAGAATCCTCAGCAAATTGGGATTCTTTGCACTTCCTGTAAAAATGTGATGTTTATAAATAAGTGCTTTCCTTAGCTCTGCCACAGGAAAATCAAACTCTAACCCTAACATAAGTCCCCTTCCTTTTACCTCTTTTACTTTCTTAACAGACATTGCTTTATTTTTGAAATACGTGGCAATCTGTTTGGTATTCTCCATTAGGTTTTCTTTTTCTATGACTTCTAAAACTGCCAAAGCAGCACTACAGGCTAGATGATTACCTCCAAAGGTTGTCCCTAATAAACCATGAGATGCTTTTATAGTAGGATGAATTAGGATTCCTCCTATCGGAAACCCATTCCCCATTCCTTTGGCCATCGAAATAACATCTGGCTGTATACCATGTTTTTGAAATGCAAAAAAATCTCCTGTTCTCCCAAATCCACATTGAATCTCATCTGCTATTAAAAGGGTCTGATACTTTTTACATAGTTTTTCTAAGTCTTTAAAAAACAAAGAACTTGCTTCATCCAACCCTCCTATACCTTGAATTACTTCTATAATTACTGCACAGGTTTCATTTTTATACAATTCATTTTCAATTGCTTCGAGGTCTCCAAACTCAAAAAAAGTAACCTCTTGTTGTGCATTTATTGGTGCTATAATTTTAGCATTATCTGTAGCAGCTACCGCAGCAGATGTTCTGCCATGAAAACCATTTTTAAAAGCAATTACCTTCTTTTTTTGAGTATGAAACGAAGCTAGTTTTAATGCATTTTCATTGGCTTCTGCCCCCGAGTTACACAAAAAAAGTTCATACTTATCACAACCAGAAACTTTACCCAACTTGGTTGCAAGTTGTTTTTGCAATTTATTTTGAATAGCATTGCTATAAAACCCAAGTGTTGCCACCTGATTCGAAATGGCATCTACATATTTTGGGTGCGAATGCCCTATAGAAATTACAGCATGTCCCCCATACAAGTCTAAATACTTTATATCGCTTTCGTCATATACGAATACATCTTTTCCCTTGGAAGGAGTGATATCAAACAAAGGATATACATCAAACAATTTCATATCTATTTTTATAATTTTAATTAATCAATTCATCATTTAACAAAACTCCTATCAAAAAAAGCTTGCTTTAAGTTGAAGTCCTTCTGTTTCTTTAAAACCAAACATTAGATTCATATTTTGAATAGCCTGTCCCGAAGCTCCTTTCAAAAGGTTATCAATAACACTAGTGATCAAAAGTTTACCCGAATGCTTATGCAAATGGATTAAACACTTATTGGTATTAACCACCTGTTTTAAATGAAGCTCCTGAGGGGATATAAATGTGAAAGCCGCATCTTTATAATAGTCTTTATATAGTGTAATGGCTTCTTCTAGACTGCCTTCAAAATTGGTATATGCAGTAACAAATATTCCTCGAGAAAAATTTCCTCTGTTAGGAAGAAAATGAATTTCTGCCTCAAAGTCTTCTTGTATACTATCTATGGTTTGATAAATTTCTCCTAAATGCTGATGCACAAATGGTTTGTAATATGAAAAGTTATTGTCTCTCCAGGTATAATGGGTAGTTTTTGATAAAGAGGTACCCGCGCCGGTAGCACCCGTAACCGCATTAATATGCACATCGTTCTTCAATTGATTGGATGCTCCTAATGGAAGTAACGCTAGCTGAATAGCTGTAGCAAAGCAACCTGGGTTAGCAATAAATGTTGCTGTTTTAACCTTCTCTTTTTGTAATTCTGGCAAACCATAAACAAATTCTTTACCCAGATATTTATTATCTATATCTAATCTAAAATCATTACTTAAGTCAATGATTTTTGTAGTTTTCGAAAATGTATTATTTTCTAAAAAAACTTTTGAATTACCATGACCTAAACAAAGAAACAATACATCTATTTCTTTGGTAATAGTGGCTGTAAATTCTAAATCTAAACTTCCTACCAAATCCTGATGTACATTGCTTATTTTGTTTCCGGCGTTTGATGTACTATATACAAAATGAATTTCTGTTTTAGAGTGATGAATTAATAGTCTAATTAATTCTCCCGCAGTATAACCCGCTCCACCAACAATTCCTACCTTGATCATATTTTGCTGTTTACTTGTTGATATATTCTATTTTGATTCCCCAGGATTTTTATAAAGCCCTTTGCTTCTTCTGCCGTCCAATCTTTATTAACTTCGCCATAACTACCAAACTTGGCACTCATAAGGTCATTTGGAGAAGACACCCCTTCTAACATAAAATGATACGGCTTTAAGCTTACGAAAACATCTCCTGTAACCTGTGTCTGACTACTTTCTAAAAATGCTTCGACATTTCTCATTACCGGATCCAAATATTGCCCCTCATGCAAATGCATTCCATAAAAACTAGACAGGTATTCTTTATGTTGTAATTGCCATTTGGTAAGTGTATGTTTTTCTAGTAAATGGTGTGCTTTAATGATAATTAAAGCGGCGGCGGCTTCAAACCCAACTCTTCCTTTGATACCTACAATTGTATCTCCTACATGAATATCTCTTCCAATACCAAATTTTGAGGCAATCGCATGCAATGTCTCGATTGCAGAAACAGGATCTTTTGGGATATCATTTATCCCTTTTATTTCTCCTTTTTCAAAAGTAAGTTTGATACTTTCTGTTGTTACTTTTTCGATTTGAGAAGGATATGCGTTTTCTGGTAAGGGTTTTTCTGAAGTTAATGTTTCATCTCCTCCAACACTTGTTCCCCAAAGACCTTTATTAATAGAATATTTTGCTTTCTCCCAAGGTATATTAATGTTGTTTTCTTTTAGATAATCAATTTCTTCTTGTCTGGATAATTTATGGTCTCTAATAGGAGTAATAATTTTAATCTCTGGAGCTATGGTCTGAAAAATCATATCAAATCTTACCTGATCATTTCCTGCACCGGTACTACCATGCGCTATATACTGTGCTCCAACACTTTTGGCATATTTAATAATTTCTATAGCTTGTACGATACGCTCTGCACTTACTGATAGTGGGTAGGTGTTGTTTTTTAATACATTACCATATATCAAATACTTTATTACTTTATTATAAAAATTGGATACCGCATCTATATTTTTATAAGTAGAAACTCCCATTTTATAAGCGTTCATTTCTATTTCATCGATCTCCTTTTTTGTAAATCCTCCTGTATTTACAGATACTGCATGTACATCATACCCTGCTTTGCTCAAACTTACTGCACAATACGAAGTATCCAATCCTCCACTATATGCCAATACTAACTTTTTCATTTTTTAACTTTTTTTAAAAATTTGGATTGTTTCATTTCTTTTAATCTTTCAAAAACATTGGGTTTGATTTTCTTGCTCGAAGCAATCGAATTGGGATCATATAGCATACCTGTACACAAACACATACTTTGCTTGGTTCGTTGTAACACGTCATAATTCTTACAGGTTTGACAGCCATTCCAAAAACTTTGATCTTTGGTGAGTTCTGAAAAAGTAACAGGTTTATAACCCAGGTCACTATTTAGTTTCATAACAGCCAATCCAGTAGTGATACTAAATATTTTAGCTTTTGGAAATTTTTTTCTCGAGTGCTCAAAAACTTTTTTCTTGATTTTTTTAGCAAGTCCTTTTCCTCTGTAATTTGGATGAACTATCAAGCCCGAATTGGCAACAAATTTTCCATGACTCCAGGTTTCGATATAACAAAACCCTGCAAATTTCTTACCATCCAAGGCAATTACAGCATTACCTTTTTTTATCTTAGCGGTAATATATTCTGGTTTACGCTTTGCGATTCCTGTTCCTCTAATCTGTGCAGCCTTAGCTATGGTTTCGCAAATTATTTCTGCATAAATAACATGTGATTGATCAGCAATAACAATCTTCATTGTTCTGACTTTAAATAATTAAAAAAAATGTTGTGATTTGAATTTTGAAATAAAGAACCGGACTCACCTAGGTTCCCAAAATAGAAGCATACCCTTACGGGCGGCGGCGGGGTGCAAAAAAGCGTACAGCGGGGTAGTTATTGTAAAAAATAACTGAGTTTTGAAGTACTATGTTTATGAAATGTTGCAAGAAAGAAAAAAAATAAATTAAAAAACAATCAATGAAATTCGAGAGCGGGGATTAGCGCACGCGGCGGCGGCGCACACCGGGAAGGTGAATTTCGGGTAATGGATTGTATGCTATTAATTTATTCATTACTGCAAATTTATAAAAAAGTTTTTGTCAATAGCAAAAACTTTTTATCAAGATTACTTTATAAAGCTATTAAAATGAATATCTCAAAAAAAAACGATTCATTTTTACATTATCTGCATTATTGATCCTAAAATATATATAAATCGTAAATTCAAAATAATCAAAATCTTAATAGACCAATTATCAATCATTTTTAATGTAAAATCTAATCGTCATAAATATTTAAGATCATAAATGATTTATTACTTTGGTTGTTGAAATAATATTTTTAATAAAACTAAACAGTGAGTACTTATAGTGATTTAAAATTAATTCGTTGGGGAATTATTGGCTGCGGAAATGTAACTGAAATAAAAAGTGGTCCTGCTTATCAACAAACAAAAGGGTTTCGATTAGCGGCTGTAATGAGGCGAGATCAAGAAAAACTAATTGATTATGCCACCAGACATGGGGTAGAAAAATATTATACTAGTGCAGAACACCTAATCAATGATACTGATATAGATGCTATATACATAGCGACACCTCCTGATACTCACAAATATTATGCACTTAAAGTTGCCGAAGCAGGAAAACCTTGTTGTATAGAAAAACCTTTGGCTCCATGCTATGAAGATAGCTTAACAATTTATGATTCTTTCGCAAATAAAGGTATCCCATTATTTGTAGCATATTATAGACGATCATTACCCAGGTTTGAACAAGTAAATACCTGGATAAAAAGTAATGAAATTGGTGAGATACGTCATATCAATTGGCATTTCTATAAGCCACCTAATGATGTTGATTTATCTGGAGCATATAATTGGCGTACCGATCCAAAAATAGCTACAGGAGGTTATTTTGACGATTTGGCAAGTCATGGACTAGATCTATTTACTTTTTTACTAGGAGAGATCAAAACTGTATCTGGTATTGCTCATAATCAACAAGGGTTATATGCAGCAAAAGATGCAGTTGTAGCATGTTGGCTTCATGAAAATGGTATTACTGGGACAGGAAACTGGAACTTTGGTAGTGACCGAAGAGAGGATCATGTCGAAATAATAGGGAGCAAAGGAAAAATCGAGTTTTCTGTTTTTAAGGAAGAGCCATTGGTATTAAAACAAGGTGATCATAAGCAAGAAATTTATATTGAAAATCCATTAAACATACAGATGTATCATGTAAAAAACATCAAAAAGCAATTACTCGAAGAAAACTATTTACATCCTTCGACAGGAGAATCTGCTTTACATACTAGCTGGGTTATGGATAAAATTTTAGGGAAATTATAAATGTATCAAGAGAACAAAAACTTTCTATACAATTAAAATGATCTATTAATTAAACAAAAAACACAATTAGTTTACTGTTCCAATACTTTTTAAAAAATAATTTACACTAACATTTTTTCGTTGTATTAAAGCAAAAAAACACCAATTTAAATATGAAGAAAATTAAGAAAGAAAAAGAATCAAACCATTTTATTCTTTTAACCAACGATCAATTACGATATACTTTAGGAGGGGATCATGGGAATCATGATGGTGTTCAACCGGATCAACAAAGGTATTTACCGTTACCATTAATCTAATTGTCGTATAAGAAACATAAAATAACCTATCGTTAAAATCATTTTTTTGTTACATGGATTAACTTACAACCAGTACAATTTTAAATAAAATGGTTTTGAGAATGCTACTATACGATAACATTCTCAAAACCATTTTTTGTTCATTCGAATTTTATTAAAAATTCTAAAAAAACAATTACTTATATTTTCTCTAATACCAGTGTAACTTTATTAAAATTAGCAGCGCTATTAATTACTGTTCTGTATTCTTCATAAATAGGAACTGGTACAATATTCTTATTATAATATTCTTTAATAAAAATTGTTAATTGGTTGTTTTCTAACGTATATGTCGATTTAAACATAAACAACTCTACTCCATCTTGAGAATATGATTCATCTATATTTATATTGTCTAAATTTTTAAATTGATATCCTTCTGGCACATCTACAATAATCTTTCTATCATAAGCTCTTTCGAATTCATTTTCTACCGGTAGTTTGCGTGCTTTTTCCTGATACATTTCTTGCTGTGGCCCCAATACTTCTCCCACCTTAAATAGGTACTTATTTCCTGCTTTGTCTACAAAATCTTCTGATTTTAAGTTTGCTATAATTTGTAAAGGTTTACTACCAAAATCTTTTGTTGCATCATTATAAACTTTCTTGTCTATTATCTCCAGGTTCTCATTTACAGATCGAATCACCTGATCAATCATACCACTTTTATCTTCTTCTTTGGCAATATCCATAAATGGCTGAATATAAACAGCATAATAACCATCCATGGTTCGGTTCATTTTTAATTTGGTGATGGTAAGGTCTTCTTCATCAAAACTTACATTCATTACCAAATTATAATTGGTTTTATCATAATTTACAGGCTTAATATATTTGATGCTTCCAACACCAGATGTAAAACCACCTAAAGACACTTTTTTTATAAATAACCCATAATTGTCGGTAAAATTACCCGGTGGATAACCTAATCTGGATTCAAGTTTTGTAGGAGCCATATACAACTTATTCTCTGGAAAATATATAAGATATTCCTGCAAGAAATTATAAGCCTCAAAGCTTTTATCAAACTTCATCTCTGTTCTATCACTAGTTAATACAATTTGATGTTTGATGTCTAGGGCGTTAAAAATTGCTGCATACAATTTCATTATCCCTTGTTCATTAGCTACTTTATTATCAATAATACTAGATAGGTCTTCGAGATCATCTCGCTTAACATCCCCTATATATACATTAGATTTTATGTAATTTTCTATAGTTCTAATTCTGGTGGTAAGGTCTTCATTTTTTAGATCTTGTATCGATTTAAGCAATGCTTCTAACTTACTTTCTATTTTTTTATCGGCTTCAGGATATAACGAATTATAGATATTCTGTGACGCCAAACTATAAGATACCAAATCTTTTGAAGGGTTAATAGAATTAGCCTTTAGCTTATAAACTATATATTTATGCATTGCCTTATAAGGAGCCAATTCTTCATTTTCAATTCCTTCTAATTTATCGATCTTTAGTTTCCAATGATTTTTATCTTTGATTAACGTATCTTCTGTTAATTGTGCTAAACCATTATAACTTTTAGATTCGAAAATAAGGTTTGAAGGGGCAAAAAGATCAAATTCGATATTTAACTTATCAAAATCTGATTGTAAAATCACTCTATTACCTGTATATGTAGGGTATTTTTTGACTACATAATAATATTCTATATATCCGCCTTTTTCTACACCCTCTAGAGCATAATACTTATAGGTTCTTTGTGTTTCATTATCTGTAGATGATAGTATTTTTGAATCATCCAACTCTAGTATTTTTCCTTCTTTAGTGATTACTCTAGCCTTATTCTTCACAATTTCGGATCCCGCACTGTATGGAAGGTATACTTTATTATACTCTTCTATTTTATCATTAGCATTTAACCAATATAGTTTATGAATTAATGAATATTCTACTAATGCATTATCTTCTATAAAAAAGAACTCATTTACTCTTTTATCTTTAAAAGCTACAATATCTTTATCCTTAAATTTTTCTACATTAATATTTTCTATAGGATTCTTATCCCAATCATATTCTTCATAAAAAGGTTTGCTTTGTGCAAAGGCACTTATTACAAACAAGTTAAAAATTAGGGTATATACAAGTGATTTATATATTTTCATTCTCTTTATTATTATATTACTAAGACGCTTTTGGACAGTCTTATTTTTTATCTTTTAAAATGATTACTTCTTTAAAGTTTTTTTCTACTTTTTTTATGAGTTTATTTAATTCTTTCTGCTGCTCTAAGGTAAGAAGAATGAAATCATAATTAATAAGTAATTCATAAACAACAGCTCTATTTTTTTTTGTGTAAGATATACTGCAAGAAAAGAAATCGTTAGAGACTTTAAACTCTTCTGGCACATAATCTACTATCTTATTATCAGGAATTTCGAGAGTTGTAATGTATTTCACATTCGACTTATATCTATACTCTCTAGCTGTTTTTCTATCTTCTTTTGATTTTATACTACTTAATTCTTCTCTGTTTAGGTTTAGGTTAATATAGGTTTCATCATCCAAACTATTTACATAATCGTTAATATTAAAACTATATGTTACTTCAAAATCATTGTCGTAGTCGTACTTATTAATTTCTTTAAAATCATCTATCAAAAATTTATTATTACCCTTTCTAAGCTCATACGTATACGCTTCTTTAAGATTCGCTTCTTTTTTCTTCTCTTCGAACGTATTAAAGAAATCTATTTTGGTATATCCGCTTAAGGTTAAATGACCAGTACCTATTACTGTTTTATCTTCGATTTTGATAATTGTAGAGTCTATAAGTGTGTTTCTCTTAGCTTCCATTACCGGAACCTCTTTAATTACAAAGTCTTTTTCTCCTTTGGATATTAAAGCTTCTTTTCCTTGTATGAACGGAGATGGCATATCGATAGGAATATATCTACCTGTAGCATCCAGAAAATAGGTTTTATCACCGTCTATATATGTTAGAATCATGTGATTATCAACTACAGGGGTTGGTACTTCATTATACTTATAAGGAATACTTCTGGTACCAATCCAGGTTAGGTTTCCTTTTAGGTTTGCTACTTCTAACATTTTGTAAAGAATACTAGAATTATCTTTACAATCCCCATATTTTTTATTGAATACATCATTTGCTTCTCTAGGAATAAATCCACCTAGAGCATATTCGAAAGCTATATATTTAATGTTTTCTTGTACCCAATAATAGATTGCCTTAACTTTTTCAAAATCTGTTTGTTTATCTTTTGTGAGAATGTGAACTATTTTCTTTAATTCTTCGTTGGCGTCATCAGTATTTATATCCTTGACCAAAGAATAATACCATTTATATAAATCAGAAACATCTTCTTGTATTTTTACCTGTTTATCTTTATAGGTGTATGATGTAATGATAGGAATAACATGAGGAAAGGAATTTCTATAGTTTGGAGCATTCGCATCCAGATCATATTCTTTTACATTTTCTGCCTCCCAACTATAAATACGCTTTCCTTTTTTCTCTGATTCTGAAAAACTAATTGGTACACCTTTGGTATTAAACTCTTTAAACCTCAAATCTATTTCTTTGTCTACACTAATAGTAACCTTGTTTTTTATAATAGGCTTGAAATCAGCAAAATAAAATGAATTTAAAAACCTAGGGTTCTTAATTACTTCTTTGTATTTGAGTGTAGATTTTGATCCTGGCTCTAAATTAGGATAGATGAAATTAATGGATTTGGTATCATCATAGAAACTCTGATCCATTTCATCTTTTTCAATAAAGTCTTTTACTTCAATTTTATTGTATTTACCATTTTGATATAATAATGAAGTAGCTTCTACCGATTCTATTTCAAAAAAAGAAGAATAATTTATAGATCGTTTGGATCCATAGGTAGCAGCAGCTCCTAAGTATAAATCTTCTTCAAAAACTTCTTGAGTAATATGAATCTCATTATCTTTAAGACTAATATCTACTTTTGTTTCCTCCATTAATCTTACCGAATGTGCATTGGGATACGCCGCTTTATATTTTTCGAATACAGGTGATTTTTGCCCAATCAAATTAAAGGACAGAAGCAATACAAACCCTTTAAAAATCAAAAATTTTCTCTTCCTCATATGTCTATTTTTCTAATAAATCATTAAAATATGATTGTTCTTTTATAAGTTTTCCGTTTTCATCATAATACTTTGCTATCCCACTACGACTATCATGTTGATAATTTATTTCTTCTTTACTAGTACCATTAGGATAGTATTCTTTATATAAACCGTGCAAAGCATCATGACGATAATTCATTTCTTTTTTAACTTTCCCGCTTGGATAGTAAAATGTGTATTTTCCATGAGTATCACCGTCTTTATATACTGTATGCCGCTCTAGTTGTCCTGAATAATAATATGCTTTATACTCATTAACAAAAAAACCATTCTTATATTCCATTTGTATCGAAGGTTTTCCATTATCAAAAAAACCATGTACCATACCTGTATAATTTTTTAAGGGTATCATCGGTTTCAGTGTTCCATTTTTATCGTTGTAACTATACCCTATAATTTTATCATTATGATAAAATCTAACTAATTGTAATTTACCTTCTGGGCTATAAAATATTCTTTGCCCATGCAGTTTATTATTTTTATAAGGAACTACAGCTGTCAAAACTCCTTCTTCACTATACTTTTTATTAGGTCCGTTTAGTTCTCCCGATTGATAGGAATATGTTTCCTTTACTTTCCCGTTCTTAAAATATGTTTTCCATTCTCCTATATAGTCTCCATGAAAATACGTTCCTTTCGTACTCACCTGTCCATTATCATGATACCATATCCATTCGCCATGATACTTGCCATTAAAATATGATCCCTCAAGATTTTTTTTGCCACTTGCATTATATCTAATATACTTACCATGCTTTATTGTATGTAAATACTCTGTAGTAGAATAAGTGTTACCATTATATTGTTTTAAGGAAACGGTATACTCTTTTTTATTTGGGTCATGTTCTATTTTCTCTAGTATTTCTCCTGATGATGTATAATATTTTTCGGCAATCAAGTCTCCAAACTCATAATAAGATTCATAAAACAACTTTCCCTCAACACCAAAGAACTCTTGTTTTCCGTGCTCTAGTCCTTTATGATAAAAACTCTTTTGTTTTATACGACCATCATCATAATAAGATACCCAGGTACCGTGATTGGCATTATCTTTATGCCAACCTTGGTTAGATATGTTACCATTTTTATGGTAGGCAACATAATAGCCGGTCAAAGAATCATTTTTATATTCTATAATTGATTCTTTCTGACCAGATTTGTAGAACTCATGATATTTTCCGTTCAATTTATTATCTGTATAAATCCCTTTACTAATCAAAACACCGTTTTCGTAATATTTCCAAACATCTTTTTTCCCTCCCTTTACATCATACATCCCCTCTGTTTCCAAATCTCCTAAAGATGAATAGCCTTTATAATAAAATTCTCCTTTTTTCTTTTTACCTTCTATAATACTGTTACCTTCTTTATCAAAGTATCGATATTCTATAAATTCATCATTTCGATAAACAAACTCATAGTATAATTTTCCGTCAACATCATATTCTTTATAAAGTCCATTTAGCTTTCCTTTGGTATATGTATAATCATTCAAAATTGTACCATCATTATAATACAATTTTACATTGCCATTATATTTACCTTCTGTAGATGTTCCAACCTCATATTTTGTGCCATTTTTATGATATGTAGTATAAGGGCCATTAATAACTCCTTTTGAATAATCAAATTCTGACTGTAATATCTCATTTTTATAGAATTTTTGTTCTTTTCCCTCAAGAACTCCATTCCTATAATTTCTTTTCTTGTATAATTTCCCGTTAGGGTGATATTGTAACAACTCTCCTTCTGGGTTCCCTTTTTTATATTTAAGAGCATATTCTTGGGCAGATGCTCCTAGAGCGTAGTATGATTTATAAGAACCATCCAACTGATCTTCAGAAAAAGATTTTTCTTCAATTAAAGCACCTTTCTTGTTATATTTTTCATACAACCCATTTAATTTTCCTGCTTTATAATTACATACCACTTTAGGGTTTTTATTATCATGAAAGGAAAGAAACTCTCCCTCTAGTTTTCCTCCAACATATTGTTCTATAATCGATTTATTACCGTAATCATCATACCATATCCACTTGTCTACTCTTTCTCCTTTTTCGTTAAATTTTCCGCTCCCTTTTAATTTTCCCTGATCATTAAATATTAACCAATTTCCTATTCTTTTATCATCTTTGGTTTTTCCAAATGCACGTAAAGTGTAATCATCATATACATAAGAAACTTCTTGTTTTTTCCCTTCTAACAATTGTTGGTTTCTGGTACTCATAATAGCTGCCCATTTATCATAAAACAGGTTAATAAATGCTTTTATTTTATCAATATTCTTACCAACTATTTTTTTAAAATCCTTATTCTCTATGGTATATGCTATGGTATATGTAAAATCATCAAAGTAACCACTGCTAAAAACCCATTTGTAGAACGGCACATATTTTCTATCCCAAAAACCATTATTACCATCAAAATCATCTAATTGTTCAAAAAGAGCATGATTCTGTTTTGTAAGCGCAATATTTATCTTATTATCGATCTTATAGCTTGGGTTTAATGCGATTCTGTTATTTAATATCAAATCCATATCCTCAAAAGCATTATCATCTGGCGAGATTCTAATTCCTTTGGGTTTTATTTCACTCTTATTTGAAACTGCAACATTAATAGAATTTAAAATACTAAAAGAATCACTCCCTTCTGGATTTAACAGCAAGTACATATTAATAGCCATCATGGCTTGGCCAGTTCTACCTTCTTTTAAGCATATTTTTCCTAATTGTAAGTGAGCATTAGCATAAAAAGGATTTAATTTGATCGCTTCTATATAATCTTTTATGGCTTTATCGAACATTTCTAATCTTTCGTGAATAATACCTCTATTATAAAAAAGCACATAATTTTTGGGATATTCACGTATCGCATCATTACAAACTGTCAGCGCTTCTTGATAACGTTCTGACCTTAAAAACGCTACTCCTTTATTTAATAAAAATGAATACCTGTTTGTTCCATTATTTATTTTAAGCCCAATATCAGATACTTTTATAGCTTCTTGATACGCATCTTTTTTTAGGAGATAATATGATTTAGTAACCAAAGAAGATTCATATAATGAGTCATTGATATTAATTTTCTCCAGATGCTCTATAATTTTATCATACTCTTCTTTTTCACTTAATACATCTATTTTTTCTAGGATATCATTATAATCAATAAACTCTAATTTTTCTTGTCCATAAAAAATTAAAGACGTCATTAACGTAACAAATACTATTACTTTTTTCATATTTTGATTATAATTGAGCAGACGAAGTGTGAATATAGAGATCATAATTTACTTCTCAAAAGTATGATTCTTTATTATGTAGGGGTCACAAACATAAAATAAAAGCATGAAACTACAAAAATTGATCCCATACCAACGTATCCTTTTTTTCAAACCTTAGTGTATTGCATCAAATCACAATAACTATTGAAAAAACCAGACGTGCTACAAAATTAACTTTACTGATCATTTGGGGCACATTACTGCCTGACTTTTCAAAACAGTGTTTGACTGGCAAATTAAATTATTAAGTTTTTGTTATGTTCTTAGGTACTGAAGAAATTATACCCAAAAGTTGTAACCCAATTAGTGCTTTTAAGAATTTATCGAACGATCCTGGCAACCTAGTTAACCATTTGCGTAGTACATTTTTGGACCGTTCATTAAAACAAAGGGTAGCTTTCTATAAAATATGTCAAATCTCTTTTGAAGTAAGAGCTTATTTTCAATCATAAATTCGTTAGGAACGAATCTTGACATCAATGTTTTATCTAAAAGTAATTCGATTAAAAAGGGCGTTTTTACTATTTTGCTATAAACCCGCTCTACTGTAAACGTTATGCCCCCAAAACTAGTACAGTAGCCTACAAAATAAAAACACCCTTTAATCACATTATGAGTAGTGTATACTTTATTCTTAAAATATCATTATCAAAAAAAATAGGTAGTTCTATGAATTCTCGCGCTTGTCTCTGTTATATTCCCTTATTTTTCTTTTATCTTTTATATACTCATACCAATTGTTAAGCATAAAAATTAATAAAATCACAACAATCACAATCTGAACTATAATTAGCACAATCATCCCTTCTTTTTTTTACTTTTTATACAAGACAAAATCGCCATTTTATCTCCATTCTATTTAATTAGACCCTTGTTCTTATCAAAAGTCACTTCTTTTTTTCTTTTTTATCTTTTCATATGAAAACGGCTGTTCTTAAACATATAAAATCAACTAATAATCTCTATTTTCTTGTTAGCAATCATTTTTATAGGAAATACAATTTTGTTCCCATCAATACTTTCTAATATCATACTAATATTATCGATGGCTATAATCGTTCCTATTACCTCATCTATTTTAATTTTCTGCCCTGTTTCCAGGCTCTTGCGAGAATAAAACCCTAACAATAATCTATAAATAATATCTCTGGACCCTAACCCCAAAGCCAAAGTAAATGCTACCAAAAAGGCTCCTAAGATCAATGATAAGTTATTAGTAATGATGTCTGTATTGATCCCTGCTTGATTAAGTGCCGTTATAGACACGATCACAAAAACTATAAAGAATAGTATCGAGCTAATAATCTTAGAACCGCTTAAATCAAAAGATTTGAGCATGGTATATACCGATTTCCTTATCAATGTTGCCAAGTATAAACCAAAACCAAAAATTACAATAGCACTAAATATTTTTGGTAAATAATCCACAAGTCGACTCGCTTCATTAGATACAATCGTAAGCCCAAACACATCCGAACCAATAATGATCAAAATCAAAATTAAAAACCACTTTAAAAAAACAAGTAGAATTTGAGTAGGCTGAATTTTTATCGAAGAATTAAGTAGCATACCATTTTCACTAATCTTGGTTGCCAATGTATCTATTTTGGTATATTTCAAGGTTTTTCTAACTACAAACAAGATAACCTTGATGATCAACCAACCTACAAAAAAGAATAAAATAGCGCCCAAAATGTTTGGCACAATCTCGTACAATTCATTAAATACGTTTTCTAGTAGTTTAATATTAAAAAAGTCGTCCATATATCTTTTAGTTTTTATCAGGTTTGTTGGTTAATTTTAGAAGTTCTTCGACAGAACCAGGATATTTGACCGTAAAGAGATCTGCCAATTCAAGCGAAAGCTTAACCATCTCTACATCTTCGAATACTTTTTTCTTTATAGTATCGGGCAGTTCTTCATTTTGAATTATTTTTTTAAAAGGGTTCTTCATCGCTATAGGGTATTATAAGCTTTTATTAATCGCGACTTAGCGCGACTTAACCTCATTTTTACGGCACTATCTCCAATATTTAGGTTTTCTTTAATCTCTTTAATCGATAAATCATCCTGATACTTCATCATCAAAATAACTTTATCATTAGGTTCTATTTGTTGTAATGCCAGAACTAATTTTTTCGATTTTAATTTCATTATTTCTTCATCCAAACTATCATCGTCATCTTCTGTTGTATATTCTACCAAAGTATCTGAAACAATAATTTTTTCGTTCTTCTTTTTTCGATCTCGCTGCACATAATTAATACAAAAGTTATAGGTAAAAGAGTAAAGCCAGGTAGAAAACTTAGAAGTTCCTTTAAAGGTTTTTAGTTTGGCAAATAGTAATACAAAAATATCATGTGTTAGGTCCTGCGCCTCTTCTTTTGTTTTCACAAAACTTAAACATTTAGCATATACCATTGTAGCATATCTATCATAAAGAATTGCATACAATTTGGTATCGTTGCTTTTGGCAATTCTAAAGACCAATTCTTTATCTTCTAAATAAGTATCCTTCCCTATTTCTTTCAATCTATTTTATCGTTTCTCATAAACTCCCATAATTTAGACACCATTGTTTTAAAAAGGTCACATTTTTTTACACAGTACTTTTTTCACCTCTATCAAGTTACTCAAAAAAAGTCAAATTTTATGATGGAAATCCACATTCTAACATACCTTACAAAAATTCATAAACATCTAATAACAAACTTCTTTCAACGACAGAACATACTATTTCCCCTTTACTTATAGCCGCTATTAACCTGTAAATATTAAGTTAAATCGGACCACTCCATAACGATGTTTTTGTTTTAAACGTGACTTGCTCTATTAGTAAAATTCTTCAATAAAAAATTTAGAAAAGATTACCTCTTTTACAATAAAGAAGGACATAAATCGTACACTTAATTCCTCGCAAATCATAAATTCAAACAATAAGCCGTATATTGTATACCTTAAAAAAAATTTGGATTTACCCAAATGTGATATATGAGACTGTTACTATTCATAATGATGTTTATGTTCATGTATCAGGGCGTAGCACAACACAACGAAAGTCTTAACCCTAATACGTATAGGTTTAGATACAAATCAATTGTATTTAAAGGCACGAGGTATTCCATTACCAAACAATTACGAGAACTAAAAAATAATTCTTTATTTGTAAACATCCCAGAAGAAGGACAGGTAGTGTTAACGGGATTGTTTAAAAAAGTAACCCGTCAACCTATTCCGAAATTATATCGAAAACATGCTATTGTTTTTCTGGATACCTTATACTCTTATGAAGAATTCTTACTTATATATGACCAAGCGTTGTATGAGGTAATTATGCATTTAAAACAAGATATGCGCCGTCTAGATTTTAAATTTGAAAGAGAATATACTTATGCAAAAAGAGTTTTGGATCGAGCCTCTAAAGAAGCCGTAAATAATACCGATCGAATTGATATTCTACGTGAAGATTTGCGAGACAGCAAATTAAAATTGATGAGTCATCGATGGATGAAGAAAAGAATTGAAACATATAGAGGGATGAATGCTGTTAAGAAACCTGATAAAATAATTCAAGAGTTTAAAACGGCAGAAGCGATGAATGTTTATAAAATGGTAACAGAACAAAAAACTAAAGGAATTAATTCATACCTTGAAAACCAAATCATTGATTTTTTCTATAAAAAATCAGTTCCTCATATACATTTAGACACCTTTGAGCTTGACCCTAAGGATAAAATATAAACTATACGCTACGATACTTTGATCAGTATACTACTCTCATACCACTAATTCATGACATCATCTAACAAAGACAAAAATGCCTGGGCTTGGGTACCTTCCCTATATTTTACAGAAGGGTTACCATATATTATCATCATTACAGTGTCCGTAATCATGTATAAAAAACTAGGAATTAGTAATGCCGATATTGGTCTATACACAAGTTGGTTATACCTACCTTGGGTGGTTAAACCTCTATGGAGTCCATTAGTAGATATAAAAAGTACCAAACGAAATTGGTTTTTAAGCATGCAACTATTGATTGCAATCGCTTTTTTGGGAGTTGGACTTACCACACCTACCAACAATTTTTTTGTAGTAAGTCTTTCCTTTTTTTGGATAGCAGCTTTTGCATCTGCAACCAATGACATTGCTTCTGATGGTTATTATTTACTTGCTTTATCAGAAAAAAAGCAGTCCTTTTTCTTGGGAGTAAGAAGTACTTTCTATCGATTAGCCATGGTTACCGGGCAAGGGTTGATTGTAGTGCTTGCAGGTTTTTTAGAAGAATATTATGGTGATAATCAAAGGGCATGGTCCTATACGATGATCCTTGTTTCTATAATGATGATTGTACTTACAGCATTAAATCTTTTTACTACTCCCAAAGCAGAAGATCCCATCACTATCGACAAAGAAAAAACAGTTGGCTTTTTTGAAGTTTTTAAAACTTTCTTCCAGAAAAAACAGATCGGTATTGCACTGGCATTTATATTAGTATATCGACTTGGAGAATCGCAATTGGTAAAAATGGCCTCTCCCTTTTTATTAGATAAACCAGAGGCAGGTGGATTAGCGTTATCTACTACAGAGGTAGGAACTATTTATGGTACTTTTGGCGTTGTTGCCCTTACTATTGGTGGGATACTGGGCGGAATCGTCATTTCTACTCACGGATTAAAAAAATGGATGTTACCAATGATTTTAGCACTTAACTTACCCAATATTCTCTATGTTTTTCTTGCTTTTTTAAAACCTTCTTCTGTTGTATTTACAACATTGGTCGTAATTATAGAACAATTTGGATATGGATTTGGATTTGCAGCCTACCTGATGTTTCTAATATATATTGCCGAGGGAGTATCAAAAACTTCTCATTATGCCATTGCCACTGGATTTATGGCACTAGGAATGATGTTGCCAGGTATGATCAGTGGGTATATACAAGAGTATATAGGATATACAGGTTTCTTTATCTGGGTGGCAATTGCTGCAATTCCTGGGATTATTCTTACTAGGTATATTCAATATCCTGCTACCTACGGAAAAAAAGATAAAAGCTAGCAAGTACTATGACACATGATATTAAGAAAATACTAAATCCAGCCATTTCTAAAGTAGAAAAAATTGGACAGTTTTTCTCTCCGGCTGCCTACATAAACGATACAAATCAAGGTATACAGCAATTAGAACGTCTTATTAAGGAGTATAAAATTGGTGGGCTCACTTTTTTTCATAGCAGAGCCAGTACAGCTACCAATTTTGAAGGAAAAAAAACGGTTGTAAAAAATGATCATAGTATTGACCGGTTATCAGAACTCATCACTCACTATCAAAGCATAGCTCCTTATCCCTTATTAATAAGCATCGATGCAGAATGGGGATTGGCAATGCGCGTAGAAAACACACCGCAATATCCTTATGCAATTACTCTAGGTGCATTACCCGATGAAGAACAAGAACTTATTTATGAGGTTGGAAAACATATTGGCAACGATCTTAAACAAATAGGTATTCATCTTAATCTGGCACCAGTTGTAGACATAAACACCAATCCAAATAATCCCGTTATCGGTTATCGCTCTTTTGGTGAAAACAAAGAAAAAGTGATTCAAAAAGCGTTGACTTTTTATAAAGGGCAAAAGGATGCTAATATTCTGGGATGTTTTAAACATTTTCCTGGGCATGGAGATACCGAAGTAGATTCACATATTGGATTACCGATTATCTCAAAATCTAAAGAAGAGATGTATGATCAGGAACTGTATCCTTTTATTAAAGCTATTGAAGCTGGAATCGATAGTATTCTTATAGGACATCTTGCTATTCCATCATTAACTAACGGAAAAAGTATATCTGCCACACTATCAAAAGAAATCATAAAAGGAATTTTAAGAAACGAATTAAATTTTGAAGGAGTGGTGATATCTGATGCGCTGAATATGCATAGTGTTTCAAAACTATATCCAGAAAAAGGTGCATTAGAATGGAAGGCTTTTGATGCAGGTAATGACCTGCTATGTTTTGCAGAAAACGTCGAAGAAGGTATGAAAACCATAGAAAAAAATGCTACTAGTGAGCAAATTGAAGAAAGTTTTTTGCGAATTCTGACCTTAAAAGAAAAAATGTTTAAAGGGCAAAGCGTAAAACAAAACTTTAATCTTGAAGCAACAAGGGCTCTTAATCTAAAACTTGCAAAAGGATCCCTAACAGCATATAAGTCTAATAAAGAAAACCTAAACAATTTTAAAACAGAAGGTTTTGAAACCATCATGATAGGTAATGTCGATACTTGTTCATTTATCGCAAACATTGAAAAACACATACCTTGTCATACAACCAACCTTAATATGCTGGGTCATAAAAATATTCTTATAGCCTTGTTCCCGCCTTCTATAAAGCCTGCCAATAATTTTGGCTTGGACGAAGAAATACTAAAAAAAATTAATGAAATAAGTAAATCAAAAAATATAAGCCTATACCTGTTTGGTAATCCGTATGTCTTGAGAACACTACACACCGAATATATTGAGAACATCACGATTGTTTATCAGAATTTTGACGCTTTTCAAGAAATTGCTTCTGCTCATTTTCTTGAGCAACATACAGCTATCGGTAAACTCCCTATAATCTTAAAAAAATAGCGCCAAATAAGAAATATGAATCAGTATACTGTTATAGGATTAATGTCAGGAACCTCATTAGATGGATTAGACATTGTTTGTGCTAATTTTACCCATAAAAATGGCAAATGGGAGTTTATTATTGTTTGCAAAGAGAGTATTGAATATGATGCCGCTTTTAAAAAGAAATTAAAAAATACTGTACATCTAAATGCCACTGATCTACTTCATTTTCACAATGAGTTCGGAACATGGTTAGGAAAAGAAGTAAAAAAGGTTATCGATAAAAATAAACTCTCTATCGACTTTATAGCTAGTCATGGTCATACCGTTTTTCATCAACCAGAAATTGGGTTAACCTATCAAATAGGCTCTGGGCAACATTTGGCTAACGCTTCGAGTCAAAAAGTGATCTGTGATTTTAGAACAAACGATGTTGCGTTGGGTGGACAAGGAGCACCTCTTGTTCCTATAGGAGATCGATTGTTGTTTAACGAATATGACGCTTGTTTAAATCTGGGTGGCATCAGTAATATTTCTTTCGAAGAACATGAAAATAGGATCGCCTATGATATCTCTCCCGTCAATATGCTTCTTAACTATCTGTGCGCCAAAATTGGAAAAGCATATGATAAAGGTGGAGCAATTGCTCAATCAGGCAGTCTCAACAAAAATCTACTAAACACATTAAACGCTCTGGAGTACTACCAACTTCCTTTCCCAAAATCATTAGGATACGAGTGGTTTGCAAAAAAAGTAATTCCAATTATCGATAACACAAAAGATACCACAGAAAATCTTTTACATACTGCTGTGCATCATATCTGTGATCAAATAAGTTTTTCTGTAAAAAAAATAGAATCCGATAAAACCAAACTATTAATTACTGGAGGTGGTGCAAAAAATGACTTTCTTATTCAAACATTACGACAAAAGCAGGTAAACCATGCCGAAATCATAATTCCTTCAGAAGAAATTATTGATTTTAAAGAAGCTTTAATTTTTGCTTTTATGGGAGTTCTAAGGGATAGAAATGAAATAAATTGCTTAAAATCGGTTACAGGCGCAAAATTTGACTCTTCTTCGGGGGTCGTATTTATCCCTTCTTAAAGGCACCCTATCTATATTTTAGATTTGTTCTTAAGGAATAGAACATTAATAAGTTAAGGCTTTATAAGCCAGTAAGTATATAATCCATCGACTTCGAGTTAATACCACAGATTTACTTTTCTCGAATACAACACATTGTTTACAAAATAGCAAAATTGTCCTACGTGACGAAGGACATTTTCGTATGACGACGAAACCTTGCCGCGGGACGCAGGACGCTTTCGTATGATGACGAAACCTTGCCGCAGGACGCAGGACGCTTTCGTATGATGACGAAACCTTGCCGCAGGGCGCAGGATGCTTTCGTATGATGACGAAACCTTGTCGCGGGACGCAGGACGCTTTCGTATGATGACGAAACCTTGCCGCAGGACGCAGGATGCTTTCGTATGACGACGAAACCTTGTTCTAATGACACCTTTTAAAAGTTCTCTAAACACCTTAAATCAATTCTTTTCTTTAAGGAATAATAATAATAATAATAATAATAATAACCAATTACCTCGAAGTAAACTTCAGAGAATCAAACTCTACAACTTTGATTAAAAAAACACACTTTAAGCAAATAAAATTGATTTATAAAACATGTTAAAAACAAAAGATCAAAAAATCAAAAAACAATCTTTAAATTTGCAAAAAAACAAATGCTGATTATAGGTATCGCTGGTGGAACAGGTTGTGGTAAAACCACTGTTGTTAATCAAATTGTGAACGAACTTCCTGAAAATGAAGTAAGCGTTATTTCTCAAGACTCATACTATAATGACACCAGTCATCTTACTCCAGATCAAAGAGCAGCTATCAACTTTGATCATCCTCAATCCATAGATTTTGATTTATTAGGAGAACATTTAAAAATCCTTAAAACAGGAAAATCAATAGAACAACCAGTCTATTCATTTGTTGATCATAACCGAACCAATAAAACAGTTACTACCAAACCAGGAAAAGTGCTTATCGTCGAGGGAATATTGATTCTAACCCGACCCGAAATTCGCGATTTGTTTGATATTAAAATATATGTACAAACCGATAGTGATGAACGATTAATTAGACGTTTAAAAAGAGATATTATTGAAAGAGGAAGAGATATGAATGAAGTTTTAGATCGTTACCAAAACACTTTAAAACCTATGCACCAACAATTTATTGATCCCACAAAAGAATTTGCAGACTTAATTATACCCAACAACAACTATAATAATGTAGCTATTAATATTCTTAGAACGATCATAAAAGAACGTTTGAATTAACTTTTTGTACCTTTACCATCTTATATTATTCTTAACTAAATTGAAGCTAAAACAATATTTTCAGAAATTAAAAAACAAACCTGCATTAATACCAATATTTGCTATATTTTTAAACAAATATGTACTTATTGTTTTATTATTTGTGGTTTGGATGTTATTTTTTGACACCAACTCGTGGTTGATTCACAGAGAATTAAATCAAGAAATACAAGAACTAAAGAATAATAAAGAATATTATATAAAAGAGATTGTAAAAGATCAAAAAGACACCAAAATATTAAAAGATAGTAACGAACTAGAAAAATTTGCTAGAGAAGAATATTTTATGAAGCGTGATGATGAAGAGATTTATATTATAGAGTACGAGGACAGTATACCATAAATAACACCATTGTAATGAATAAACCGCTATTTGATGATTTTAATGAAGTTTCTGCAAAACAATGGAAACAAAAAATTCAATTTGATCTTAAAGGCGCAGATTATAATGAAGCTTTGATTTATAAATCGCTTGAAGGTATAGATATCAAGCCTTTTTACCATCAAGAAGATCTTATCAACAACAACCTCTCAGTTCCTACTCCTACTGCCTGGAAAAATTCAATAAAAATTGAGGTTAACGATACTATTGATGGACAACAAAAAGCTATAGAAGCTATTGCAAAAGGCGCAGAGAATATTCATTTTACAATCACCAATACCCAAACAGATCCTGAAAAATTATTAAATAACATCCCCTCTAAAATAACTGTTTACATAGAGAATAAATTTATTTCAAACTCTTTTACACAAAAGGTAAATGAAATAGCTTTAAAGAATAATTTAGACATATTCATTTTTACAGATATTATTGGTAACCTTGCACAAACAGGAAATTGGTATGTTAATTTAAAAAGCGATCATCAAGAATTAGAAAAAGTAGTTTCTAATAATAATCTAAAAGGCATCATTAGTGTCGATCTGGGATTATACCAAAATGCTGGTGCTACCATGGTACAACAATTAGCATATGGTTTGGCTCATGCCAATGAATATTTAAATCACTTTAACAACACCTCAATTTCTTTTTTTAAAAAGACACCTATCATTTTTAAAGTAGCCTTAGGAGGTAATTATTTTTTTGAAATCGCTAAATTAAGAGCACTTAGGGTTTTATGGAGCACATTAGCAGAAGCATATGATGTTCATCCCAAATGCCACATCCTTGCATATCCATCGCTTAGAAATAAAACTTTTTTAGATTACAATGTTAATATGCTACGCACCACAACAGAATGCATGAGTGCAATACTTGGAGGTGCAGATACAATTCAGAATCTACCATACGATACCATCTACCATCTAGAAAATGGATTTGCTAGTAGAATAGCACTAAATCAATTGTTGATTCTTAAAAACGAAAGTTATTTTGATTTGGTCGCCAATCCAGCATCTGGATCTTATTACATAGAAAGCTTAACATCTCAAATTTCAGAAAAAGTATTAGAGCTGTTCAAAAACATTGAAAAAGGGGGTGGCTTCTTACAACAACTTAAATCGGGTGTTATTCAGAAAAAAATAAAAGAAAGTGCTCTAAAAGAACAAGCACTTTTTGATGATGAAAAAATTGTCTTAACCGGTGTTAATGCTTTCGAAAACTCAAAAGAGGTAATTCCTAATTTTGAAAAACCAATTTTCCCCCAAAAAAAGGTACGAAAAACACTTATTCAACCCATAACAACTAGTAGATTACCGTACAAAATCGAGAGTAAAACCGTAAACAAATAGCATAACTTATTAATTTTTCGTATATTACAGGAAATAATAACTAAATTTTAATCTTATGCCCCAAAGGATTAATCATACGGTTGTGTTATTGTTTTTAGTTCTTTTTATAAGTACTATTGGTAATACACAAACCAACGAACAAAATTTTGATTGCCTCCAGATTGATAATCTCGGGGTGCTAAAAAGGTCTTTCGATTCTTTCGAAAAAGACTTATTTAATCATTATTCTTTTGAAAACGATACTATAAAAACATATAAAACTTTTCTTACCGAAGTATATAGTCTATCTATAAACTTAAGAAAACTGCCTTCTAGTAGTTCTTTAGAGTTAGCCCGAGTTTTTAAAAAACAAGCAACTGATAGAAATTCTCTCTGGGTACTTTTGAGTGAATATGATGAAGAACTGGTAGCTTCTGGAGGTGAAAGCTCTATCAAAACAGATAATACCGATGAAAAAACGCTTACTTTTAATTACAGAGGCGGATTTATACAATGCCTTAAAAACACAAATGAAAGTGAGGCTTTTAAAGATATTATCGAAGCACTAGAATACGATGGTAATGTAAGCCCATCTTTAATAGCGCAAAGGTTACACGACTTACCTACAGCAGAGTTTAATACTCCCGAGGTTAAAAGCTTTATTGCTTTTGATATTTATTATTCTATTTTATTAGTTATAGAAAAGGCCTTTAGGTAATTAAACGTTCTATCTGACAATCTTAATATCTATATTTTACATATATATAAAAGAAGGCATACATTTTAGTTTATATTCTCAAATAAAATTCTGTTTAAAAAGGTTTCTTGCTTCTTATAAATCCATAAGTAGCTCTACTTCAATTATTGAGAAATTATTTATAAAAAGACAGCTATCATTACAAATTATCGCCATATAAATAACTTTTATCAAAAATAGTAATAATAAAATGTTAATTTTAACAAACAATTCACTAACTTCACTGTCGAATTATAAATTTAAGCCTATACATTAACATTACTAAATCTAAATCAATGCCCCTTAAGATTAGATATTGCATGCTAATAGCGATATTAGTTTGCTTAAAAGTAACACGCGCGCAATCAGGTATTAACTGCTTGTCTGTAGATGATACAGGTATTATCAAAAAAGCATTTAGATCTTTTGAAGAGGATTTGTTTAGTTATTATAGATTTGGTACAGATTCTACCAAAACATACCGTACATTTCTTGCAGAGGTAGCCAGTTTATCCATTAACTTAAAAAAGTTACCTTCAGAAAACTCCATTCGACTAGTTAGAGAGTTTAAACAAATTGCTGATAACAAAAACTCTCTCTGGATAAAACTTAGTGAATATGAGAACCAGGAAGCTCAAAAAAAAGCTTCTCCTTCAACATCAAAAGATGATGATCAGGAATTGCTCATTTTCAATTATAGAGGGGGGTTTATCCAATGCCTAAAAAACAATAGCGACAGCGATGATTTTAAGGAAATTATTTATGCGTTGGAAGAAGATGGAAATATTAGTACCTCTTTAGTGTCCCAAAAAATTTATTATATCCCCGACAAATATTTATGTAGTAGAGAAATAAAGAATTTTATTGCCTTTGATATATACTTCTCTATTTTGATGGTAATCGAAAAAGCATTTAAATAATGGTATTTGTCGTTACTGTAAAACTTATGATACTTTTTGAGATAAACCATTTTTAAAACCTTATTTTTATATCCATTATACCATAAATTGGGGTTTTGAATATGGATAGAAAAGACATACAGCATCTTCAAATATCGAAAAACAATGGAGTCGACTCATCTCAAAAAAAAATAATTCGTGATGTGGCAGAAGGAATTCCTGTAAAATCATTTTATTCTTCTAATGATACCAAAGATCACGAACATCTTAATTTCTCTGCAGGCATCCCTCCCTATCTTAGAGGTCCCTACTCTACTATGTATGTTCGTAGACCATGGACCATAAGACAATACGCAGGTTTTTCTACGGCAAAAGAAAGTAATGCATTTTATCGCAGAAACCTGGCTGCCGGTCAAAAAGGGCTTTCTGTAGCTTTTGATCTGGCAACGCATCGTGGATACGATAGTGATCATGAACGTGTACTTGGAGATGTAGGAATGGCTGGAGTTGCCATAGATACTGTAGAAGACATGAAAATTCTTTTTGATCAAATACCGTTGGATCAAATGTCGGTTTCTATGACCATGAACGGTGCGGTATTACCTATCATGGCATTTTATATTGTAGCGGCAGAAGAACAAGGTGTTGATAAAAAATTACTTACAGGAACCATACAGAATGATATTTTAAAAGAGTTTATGGTTCGTAATACATATATATATCCTCCTGCACCATCGATGCGCATTATTGGAGATATTTTTAAGTACTGCTCTAAAAATATGCCCAAATTTAATCCTATAAGTATTTCTGGCTACCATATGCAGGAAGCAGGTGCTACCTGTGATATAGAATTGGCATATACCTTGGCAGATGGTATCGAGTATATCAAAAAGGGTATTGAGGCAGGGATGGATATTGATTCTTTTGCACCACGATTATCTTTTTTCTGGGCTATTGGTATGAATCACTTTATGGAAATTGCCAAAATGAGAGCAGCCCGCATATTATGGTCAAAATTGGTAAAAGTTTTTAACCCAAAAAACCCAAAATCTCTAATGCTTCGAACGCATTGTCAGACTAGTGGATGGAGTCTTACAGCACAAGATCCTTTTAATAATGTAGCTCGTACTTGCATTGAGGCTAGTGCAGCCGCATTTGGAGGAACGCAAAGTTTACATACAAATGCATTGGATGAAGCAATTGCCTTACCTACAGATTTTTCTGCAAGAATCGCTAGAAACACACAAATCTATTTACAGCAAGAAACACAAATTACCAAAACAGTAGATCCATGGGCAGGAAGCTATTATGTAGAATCCTTAACACATGAGATTACCACTAAAGCATGGAAATTAATTAAAGAAATAGAGGATTTAGGCGGAATGACAAAAGCTATTGAAGCTGGCATCCCTAAAATAAGAATCGAAGAAGCAGCAGCTCGTAAACAAGCAAGAATAGATAGTGAACAAGATATTATCATTGGTGTAAACAAATATAAACTAAAAGAAGAAGATCCTATAAGCACTCTAAAAGTAGATAATCTATTAGTTAGAACCCAACAAATAGAAGGCTTAAAAAAAATAAAAGCTACACGAAATCAGGAAGCTGTACAAAAGGCTTTGGATAATTTAACAAGAGCGGCTTCTGATGATCAACAAAATTTACTAGCTTTAGCAGTAGAGGCAGCAAGACATCGTGCTACTTTAGGAGAAATCAGCGATGCTCTCGAAGTAAAATTTGGAAGATATAAAGCAGAAATTAAATCGTTTACAGGAGTGTATGCAAAAGAAATAAAAAACGATCAATCGTTTAACAAAGCCAAAGAATTAGCTAATCAATATGCAGAATTAGAAGGTCGCAGACCAAGAATAATGATTGCCAAAATGGGCCAGGATGGGCATGACCGTGGAGCAAAAGTAGTGGCTACCAGTTATGCAGATGTAGGATTTGATGTAGATATAGGTCCCTTGTTTCAAACTCCAGGTGAAGCGGCAAAACAAGCTGTAGAAAATGATGTACATGTTATCGGAGTATCATCCCTGGCTGGAGGGCATACAACACTGGTTCCGCAAATCATAACAGCACTTAAAGAATACGAGAGAGAAGATATTATGGTTATTGTAGGTGGAGTCATACCACCAGGTGATTATGAAAATCTTTTTGATGCAGGAGCTGTTGCTATTTTTGGACCAGGCACAAAAATAAGTGATACAGCTATTACTATTTTAAATATTTTAATTGAAACTTATCAATAAAATTATGCGTGCATAGTTTTTTTGAACTATAAATTGTACCTTTCACAAAAAATAATGATAATCGCATATTTATATGAGCTATACAGATAAAATGCTTCGTGACGGGGCCCTACAAGGAAAAAACATTGTAGTTACTGGCGGAGGTAGCGGTCTGGGAAAATCCATGACTCGATATTTTCTCGAACTAGGTGCCAAAGTTGCTATTACTTCCAGAAATTTGGAAAAACTGCAAAATACTGCCAAGGAGCTTGAAACCGAAACCGGTGGTACCTGTCTGCCTCTACAATGTGATGTAAGAGAATACGATCAGGTAGAATCCATGAAAAATCAAGTGCTCAAGGCATTTGGTACTGTAGATGTATTATTAAATAATGCTGCGGGAAATTTTATCTCACCAACAGAACGTTTGTCACATAGAGCATTTGATACCATTATAGATATTGTTCTTAAAGGTACCAAAAACTGTACCCTCGCTTTTGGAAAACATTGGATCGATACAAATTATAAAAATACAGTGGTTCTTAATATCGTAACCACCTATGCATGGACAGGATCTGCTTATGTGGTACCTAGTGCTACTGCCAAGGCAGGCGTTTTGGCCATGACCAGATCACTAGCGGTAGAATGGGCTAAATACGGAATGCGTTTTAACGCCATTGCACCTGGCCCTTTCCCTACAAAAGGAGCATGGGATCGCCTACTACCTGGTGAATTAAAGGAAAAGTTTGACATGAAAAAACAAGTACCTTTGGCTCGTGTGGGAGATCATCAGGAATTAGCCAACCTAGCAGCCTATTTAGTTTCTGATTTTTCTGCCTATGTAAATGGTGAAGTAGTAACTCTTGATGGAGGAGAATGGTTAAAAGGTGCAGGGCAATTTAATTTATTAGAACAAGTGCCAGAAGAAATGTGGGATATGCTCGAAGCAATGATACGAGCAAAAAAAAGCAAATAACCTAGTTATTAACAATATACAAAGTTCAAATGACCATCCTTAAAGGGATGGTCTTTTTTATTCTAATACTGTTAACATTTTTCATTTTTATAATATATAATAAATCGTATTTTTATCGCTGTAAAATCCAAATCTTCCCCTATGGGTAAAATAATAGCAATTGCAAATCAAAAAGGAGGCGTAGGTAAAACAACTACCTCTGTTAATTTAGCTGCATCTCTGGGTGTTTTAGAAAAAAAAGTGTTACTTATAGACGCAGATCCGCAAGCCAATGCCACTTCTGGACTTGGATTGGATGTAGAAACTATAGAAAAAGGAACCTATCAGATTCTTGAACACACAGTAAAACCCGAAGATGCTATTATAGAAACTAGCTCACCCAATGTGCATATCATACCAGCACATATTGATCTGGTGGCTATAGAAATTGAGCTTGTAGATAAAGATCAACGAGAATATATGATGAAAAAAGCTATTGAGCATTTAAAATCTCAATACGATTATATTTTAATAGATTGCGCTCCATCTCTTGGCTTATTAACACTTAACGCATTAACTGCTGCTGATTCTGTTGCTATCCCTATTCAATGTGAATATTTCGCGCTGGAAGGATTAGGAAAATTATTAAATACCATAAAAAGTGTACAAAAAGTACACAACCAACAACTTGATATTGAAGGTTTGTTACTAACCATGTATGATTCTAGATTACGATTATCAAATCAAGTAGTAGAAGAAGTACAAAAACATTTTAATGAAATGGTATTTAAAACGATTATTCAAAGAAATATTCGTTTAAGTGAAGCACCTAGTTATGGTGAAAGTATAATCAATTATGACGCATCTAGTAAAGGTGCAAGCAATTATTTAAGTTTAGCACACGAAATAATAAAGAAAAACAGTTAAGGATTCATGGCGAAGGCAACAAAAAAACAAGCATTAGGAAGAGGATTATCGGCTCTGTTAAAAGATCCAGAAAATGATATAAAATCTGTAGAAGATAAAAATGCCGATAAAGTCGTAGGTAATATTATTGAGTTAGAATTGGACAGTATAGATGTTAATCCATTTCAACCTCGTACAAGTTTTAATGATGAAACATTAAGAGAGCTTGCCACCTCTATAAAAGAAATCGGTGTAATACAACCTATTACGGTTCGTAAATTAGATTTTAATAATTACCAACTTGTAAGTGGAGAACGCCGTTTTAGAGCTTCTAAGTTAGTAGGATTAAAAACGATACCTGCCTATATCAGAATTGCTAATGATCAAGAATCATTAACAATGGCATTGGTAGAAAATATTCAAAGACAGGATTTAGATCCAATAGAAATCGCATTATCCTATCAACGTCTTATAGACGAGATCAGTCTTACACAAGAGCAATTAAGTGATCGCGTGGGTAAAAAAAGATCTACCATAGCAAACTATTTAAGACTGTTAAAATTAGACCCAATTGTACAAACCGGTATGAGAGATGGGTTTATTTCTATGGGACACGGACGTGCTTTGATCAATATAGAAGATCAACTTCAACAACTTGACATCTACGAAAAAGTTATTGGTAAATCATTATCTGTACGAGATACCGAAAAATTAGTACGCTCTTTAAATAATGGAACAGAAGATACTGGCAAAGAAACTTCTTCAAAACAACTGCCAAAAGACATTGCAAAAGGAGTAAAAGATTTTTCAGACTATTTTGGCGCAAAAATTGATATAAAAGTAACCAGCAAAGGAAGCGGTAAATTAATTATACCATTTACCTCTGCAGAGGATTTCAAACGCATAAAGAAACTTATAGATAGTGAACGCTAAATTCTTTTATATCCTTCTGTTCGTAGGACTTTCTATTCAAAATGTTTTGTCACAAGACAAAGACGAATTAAAAGTTTTAACAGAAGAAGTGGCCGTAAAAAAGAAAAAAAAGGAAAAGAAAGTACACCCTTATGAGCCTTTGGCACCAGCCAAAGCTGCTTTTTATTCTGCGGTTCTTCCTGGCCTTGGTCAAGCTTATACCAAAAAATACTGGAAAATCCCTATTGTATATGCTGCATTAGGAACAGGAATCTATTTTTATATCGAAAATAATAAGAATTATAATCGGGTTAGAGATGCCTACAAACGAAGGCTTGCGGGTTTTACAGATGATGAATTTTATGCCCCAACCAATTCGAATGGAGATCCCAGAATAAGCAATGACCAGTTAATAGATTTTCAGAAGCGTTTTAGACGCCAACAAGAATTATCCCTCCTTCTTACCGTTGGAGGTTATCTTTTAAACATCATCGATGCAAATGTTACCGCACACCTTATGCAGTACAACGTTACCGAGGATCTATCTTTTAAACCAAAAATAAATTATAACGAATTTGATGCGCAATTAAATTATGGCGTATCACTTAATTTCAGCTTTTAAGAAGTAATTCCCTTTCTTAAAGCAACATAACAAACAATCAACTATGAAAATCGCACTACTTGGATATGGAAAAATGGGTAAAGCCATAGAGAAAATTGCAATCGAACGAGGCCATACCATTGTACTAAAAGTAGATAAAGATGATAACAATTATGATCTTTCTGAAGCAGATGTAGCTATAGATTTTAGCATCCCTTCTGCTGCTGTAGACAATATTACAAATTGCTTTAATGCCAATGTACCTATTGTATCTGGCACCACCGGATGGCTTGATCATTATGACGAAATCATAGCACTGTGCAAAGAAAAAAAGGGCAGTTTTATATACGCTTCAAATTATAGCTTGGGAGTTAATCTGTTTTTTGAACTGAATCAAAAACTGGCGAAAATGATGAGTCCCTTAGAAGGCTACACTACCACAATGGAAGAAATACATCATACAGAAAAATTAGATGCCCCAAGCGGAACAGCAATTACACTTGCAGAAGGGGTCATCCAAAACACAGATAAAAAAGCCTGGAAACTAGATGAAGGAGATGATGATACTATTGCAATTACCGCAAAAAGAATTGGAAAAGTACCCGGAACTCATACTGTTACATATACTTCTGAAATCGATGATATCGAAATTAAACATACAGCCCATAATCGTCAAGGTTTTTCATTAGGTGCTGTGGTAGCTGCAGAATGGCTTAAAGACAAAACCGGAATTTTCACCATGAAAGATGTTTTAGGACTATAAATTGTAACACTTTACAAACAAAAGGTACTTATACTTAAAAATATAAAAGATGATACTTACAGAGTGGTTTATTTTTTTTCTAATAATACAAGTTGTCCATTTCTTAGGAACTTGGAAATTATATGTGAAAGCTGGTAGAAAAGCATGGGAAGCAATTGTTCCTGTCTATAATGCCGTAATTTTAATGAAAATTATAAATCGACCTTGGTGGTGGGTAATCCTTCTGTTTATACCGGTTATAAACGTTATCATGTTACCTGTTATATGGGTAGAAACGATTCGTAGTTTTGGTAAAAACACTACAAAAGATACTGTTCTTGTTATAATAACACTTGGTTTTTACATTTACTATGTGAATTATATGCTGGATGAAACCTATATAGAAGACCGTGATCTAAAACCAAGGACAGCTGCTGGCGAATGGACTAGTTCTATTCTTTTTGCGGTAGTAGCGGCAACCATAGTACACACCTATTTTATGCAACCCTATACGATACCAACAGGTTCGTTAGAAAGAACATTATTAGTAGGAGACTTTTTGTTTGTTAGTAAATTTCATTATGGAGCCCGTACTCCTATGACTGCAGTATCTTTTCCTATGGTACATGATACCATACCTGTAGTAAAAACAAAGTCTTATTTAAGTAGTCCACAATATCCTTATTTCAGATTACCAGGTTTTCAAAAAATAAAACGTAATGATATTGTTGTCTTTAGTTGGCCTATTGATACAGTACGATTTTTTAGAGATCGTTCTAAGCAAAATTTCTATAAACCAATTGATAAAAAATCAAATTACGTAAAACGTTGTGTTGGGGTCCCGGGAGACTCACTCTCTGTAGTTGACGGATATGTACATATCAATGGTAAAAGAACCCAATTACCTGATCGTGCTCAGTTACAATTCTCTTATACAGGAGCAACCAAGGGAAGTAATTTCAACCTTCAAAACTTATACAATAGGTATAAAATAAAACCAAATGAATTTAGGTACAACGAATCACAGTTCTTTGCTCAGGGAATGACAGAAGAAGCTGCAAAACGCTTTAAGCACCATCCAAACATAGCAAATGTAGAAAGAATAATAGCTCCAAAAACAGCCCGAAAAGACCCTTCTATTTTTCCCAACAATAGCAAAGTAGACTGGAGCAACGATAATTTTGGAGCTATCTATATTCCAGAAGCAGGAGAAACAGTAAAAATGAACCTTAAAAGTTTTGCTCTTTATAGAAGAATCATCGAAGTGTATGAAGGTTCTGAAATGGGGATTAAAAACAAACTTACTGCTAACGGAACACAAATACTATTAAACAATAAACCTATAGACAGCTACACATTTAAACAAGATTATTACTGGATGATGGGTGATAACAGACATAATAGTGAAGATAGTCGCGCATGGGGGTATGTCCCTGCAAATCATATTGTAGGAAAACCAGTGTTTATATGGCTAAGTATCGATTCTAATGCCAAAGGGCTTTTTAACAAAATAAGATGGGAACGTATGTTTACTACAGTTGGTGGAAACGGAGAGCCTGTTTCTTATTTTAGATACTTCTTAATACTCATGGCCGGTTGGTTTATTTACAGCAAATACCGTAAACGAAAAAAAGCTGCCTAAGATATATTATCTTCTATTCCAGAACTTTTATTTTAAACCGCTACAAGTTCTGGAATAGATTCTTAATTACTTATAGTAAAATTGAAAACAACTTTATTACACCCTATGTATTTTGGTTCTATAGCACAATATGTTGCTATGGTACAATCTAATGCAATTGTTTTTGAAAATGAAGATAACTATCAAAAACAAACCTACCGCAACAGAACTTATATTTATGGTGCAAACGGAAAATTATTGCTAACTGTACCTATAAAACACAGTCAAAAAAATGGTAGGCAATTATATCGAGACATACGTATCGAAAACGAGTTTACCTGGCAACAACAACATTGGAAATCATTGGAAGCAGCATATAGAACTTCTCCCTTTTTTGAATATTATGAAGATGAATTTGCACCACTGTTTGAAAAGAAAAAAGAGTTTCTTTTAGATTTAAACTATGAATGTATGCAAGCTATTACAGATTGTTTGCAAATGGATTTTTCTTATACCAAAACCACCAAGTTTCAAAAGGAACCCATTGATATTATTGATGTCAGAAATCTTATCAACGCAAAAAAAGAAAAAACATATCAATTACAGCCCTATATACAGGTTTTTGAAAGTAAAGAAGGGTTTATTCCCAACTTATCTATTCTTGACCTACTCTTTAATGAAGGCACGAATACGACGTCATATCTAGAAAATCAATTGATTTTTCAACCTCTTTAAATCCCGTATCACATTTAGAGAAAACAAAGACATAACCAACTTATTCTATACATCATCTCTCTATATGCTTAGACCATTAATACATTATGGATGCCATTTTATACTACCTCTAGCTATTGCAGTTATTTTTTTTCCAAAGCAATGGAAAAAAACCTATTTAGTTTTTATTGCTGCTATGCTTATTGACCTTGATCACTTACTGGCATACCCAATTTTTGACCCTAACCGTTGTGGTATAGGATATCATCCCCTACATAGCTATTATGCAATAGTAGGGTATCTTTTACTATCATTTATAAAGAGCTACCGAATAGTTGGTTTAGCGCTGCTATGGCATATATGCACCGATCAAATTGATTGCTGGATGATGTAAATCGTTCTTTTACGAAATATTGATTATCTTTATTAGGTAGCAGATAAAAAAAGAAACCACCTATGAAGAGAATTTTACTTTTTATTTTATTATTTACATTATTTTCTTGTCAAAAAAAGTCCCAGAAATCCAAAAATAACACCCAAGAAAAGACAACTGTTCAAGATAAGTCGGTAATTGTTAACCTAGAAAGATCTGACCCTATCATATTTAACCCTGAAACTACTCAAAAGCTATCAGAAAAAGAGGTCAATTCTATTTTTACAAAAAGAATAAAAAAGCGTTTAGGAATTGAGTATCCTATTTATCAAGCATATACCTATAAAGATAGTTTAGGTTTACAATATTTATTATTGACAGATCATTATTTACAAGGTAAAGAAAAGAACGATAGAACTTACTATGCTATCAAAGCCTTTCAGCTTTATTCTAAAGACAATACATTTAAAAAAAGATCTACCTTTAAAGATGAAATTGACAAAGATTGGGAAGTTGCTATCAGTTTTTGGAATGAATACTCTGAGTTGGCAGATTTTGATAACGATGGTTATATGGACCTTATTCTAACTTATGGCACATTAGGTCCCGATGGATACGCAGATGGAAGGGTGAAAATTATGATTTATCATAATCGTACCAGAGCAACCATACGTCATCAAAACAGTGAATATGGAGGAAGGTTAACAAAAATCAGTTCAAAATTTTATATGCTACCTAAATCCATACAAAAGGTTGCAATAGAAAAAATGAAATTACTCTCGCAAAATCACGCGACTTTTACAAAAGGTTGGGAAAAAAAAATGAAAGAAAAAGCAACCCGAATAGAATAGCTATTTTTCAAAATACAACCTTTTATAACTTTACCCTGGATACTACTGGATAATGATCAGACAGGTGCTGATCAAAAGTTTTAAAAGATAATACTTCAAAATCCTCTGGAACCAAAATAAAATCAATACGAACGGGAAAGAGATCAAACTCAAAGGTTTTTCCAAAACCTTTTCCCGCTTCTTTAAAAGTATCTTGAAGTCCCATAGATTTCACCTTATTATACACATAGGAATAGGCGGTATTATTAAAATCCCCCATCACCAAACTTTTGTAAGGTGAGGTCTCCATATGCTGTAATAAAAGCTCTATTTGCTTTTGTTGTTCTACAAAAGACACCTGGATTCTTTTCAATAATTTCTGAGAATCAGCTTTAGCCAATTGGCTGGTCATAGAACTAATTTTATGAGATTGTAGATGCACATTGTATACCCTAATAGTATCTGATTTGATTACAATGTCAGAAAAAATAATATTATTTACTGTTTCTTTAAAGTGTAACGACCCTTTATTAATGATCGGAAACTTAGAAAATATGACCAGTGCTAACTCACCATTATCATTATTAAAGTTCTCATACTTGTATCGATATTGTGTAAAATCGGTAAATACATCGTTATAATACTCCTGAGCACATACAATATCAGGGTTTTCTTTTCTTACCAGCTTAGAAATATCTTGCGGTATCTGTTTCGAATCGATCCAATCAAAACGATTAAAACTATGTACGTTATAACTCATTAATGACACAGACTCTTCCTCTTCTTCAACCGATTTTCCGTTTAATTTATATAAAGAAGTAACATGAGAAATCCCCAATACCAAAACAACAAGTGATAGTATCAGTTTTTTATTAAGCAATATAGACCAATACAATAAAAACAACACATTTACCAAAATCAAAACAGGTACCGCCAGACTTAGTACTGATAATAAAGGAAACATTTTTGGTGAAATGTAGGGTAATAGATAAGACAACAACAAAGTAAAAGCTGCAATAGAATTAAATACAAAAATAATTTTGTTGATCAGTTTCCTCATTACTACATTACTCTTTCCCTGCTTTAAACAAAAAGTCTTTTTCTTCTTTGGTTAAACTATCATACCCACTCTTACTAATTTTATCTAGAATAGCATCAATTTGCTTTTGATTAGGGGTTTTATTAGAAGTTGTTGTTTTAGGGCTTGTTTTATAGGTTTTGGATTTATGAACCGTACGTAATGGGCTTTTCTTTTTTGGCTTAAACAAATTTACCACTCCATCCACTATTTTCTCAAACCATTCTCCGATATCATTCCCTTTTTTAAGTTGCATGGCATATGCATATCCAAAAGCAGCTCCTCCTAAATGAGCTATGAGTCCACCTGCATTACCAGAGGAAGGAATTTGAATTAAATCAGACAATACAACAAACAACCCTATTTGCCATAACTTAACATTAAAAAAGAAAATCCTCACTTCTGTGTTAGGCGTATAAGCAGCTATAAAAATCATTATTGCTCTTACCGATGCCGATGCGCCAATCAAATAAGCTAACTTATTATTTAAAACAGGAAACAGATTATATGCCAACACAAATAATAATCCTCCGCATATTGCACCTAAAAGGTAAATGGTAAGAAAACGCTTTTCTGTAAACAAATTAATAACATATTGACCAAACCAATACAAAACGAGCATGTTCCAGAAAATATGCCAAAAACCAAAATGTAGAAAGCTATAGGTAAGAATACTCCAAGGTTTTAGAATCAATGAACCTGGATCCACAGGCAACACAAACCACTCCATCAAGTCACCAGGATTTATCTTAAAAATCCATGCTCCTAATGAAGCAATCAAAAACAAAGCTGTATTAATTACAATCAGCTTTATTATAATAGAAGAAGTTTTAAACTGGTATAAAAGGTTATTAGTTGTCATATCAATACCAACGATGCTGATTAAACGAATTTTTTTTCCAGTACCACATAGTGATAAAACCAATCACAGCTCCACCAATATGTGCCCAATGAGCCACATTCGATGGTCCTAAAATTGCTTGTCCTGTAATACCACTGTATAAATCTAACAAGAAATATCCTCCTATCAAATATTTTGCTTTTATGGGTACAGGAATAAACATAAGATATAAAGGTAAATTAGGGTACAACACAGCAAACGCTGCCAATACACCAAAAATTGCACCCGAAGCTCCTACCATAGGGGTAACAAACGCTCCAATCATTTTCTGAGTTACATCTTTAGGAATATTTGGATATACTTGATATTGCCCAGAGGCAATTGCTTTTTGTATAAAATTTTCTATTTCTGCAGGAGAAAAACCAGACTCTAAATACGCCTGATAGCCCGGGTTAAATTGAAAATAAGTAAATAATATCTGAAAACCGACTGCTCCCAATCCTGAAAAGAAATAGATAAAAAGAAATTTTTTCTGTCCAATAGAATTCTCGAGGTGACTACCAAACATATACAAAGCAAACATATTAAAGAAAATATGACTTGTACTACCATGCATAAACATGTGTGTCACGATCTGCCATACTTGAAAATTGTCATTTTTAGGAAACCAAAGTGCAAACCACTCGAATGCATTATTTCCAAGTGTTTGAGCCCCTATAAAAAAAATGACATTAATGATTAATAATGCTTTTACCGTTTCTGTAATTCTCCCCATTTATTAAAATTTCTTATCTATTTCGTCTACCGTTAATGTTATAAACGTCGATTTGTTATCTGGTGTAATAGTAGGCTCTGTACAAGCAAATAAACTATTAGCAATATATTGTTGTTGTTCTACAGGTAACGCCACCCCACTGCGTACTGCTATACTTTTGGCAATCGATTTTGCCAATACATCTGTTTGCGAAAAACCACTTTCTGGCACTTCACTCTCCAAATCTCCTAATAATTTTTCAACTATCATAGACACATCTTGCTCTGATGTAGCAGAGGGTATTGCTGTTATTTCTATGGATTCATCAGAAAACTTATCAAAAACAAAACCGGTGTTCTCTAATTGTTCTTTGACGGTTGCTAACAAGGTTATTTCTCTTTTAGAAAGAGAGATCGTAATCGGAAACAACAATTGCTGACTAACTGCACTTGCCATTGTGATACTGCGCAATAGTTCCTCATATAAAATTCGCTGATGCGCTCTATGTTGATTGATAATCACCATTCCACTTTTAATGGTGGTGACAATATATTTTTTCTTAAGCTGATACGTAGTATGATGAGCAATTTGGGTATCATCATCTTCAAACAATGAGCTTGTAACTTCTGTACTCTCGAATTCTACTGAAGAAAAATTACTTTCTTCGGGTTCTGGTGTTTTTGTTTCTGACTCAAGCCCAACATATAAGTTTTCCCAACTTGCAGTTGGTTCTTTTTTAAAGGATGTATATGCTGTATTTTTTGATGATTTCTCACCCGCAGGTTTTTCTTCCTTAAAAGGGTTAAAACTACGATCCACCTCTATAGTGGGGGTTTGAGCAGTTTTACTCTTATATTCGTAAGGAGTATCCATCGAGGCATCTCTATTAAAATCCAACACAGGTGCCACATTAAATTGCCCCAAACTATGTTTTATCGAAGAACGGAGCATGGCATATAAAGCATGTTCATCTTCAAATTTTATTTCAGTTTTTGTTGGATGAATATTAATATCAATCGATTTTGGATCTACCTCTAGATAGATAAAATAACTGGGATGTGTTTTATCCTTCAGCAATCCTTCGAATGCAGCATTTACCGCATGATTTAGATAAGGGCTTTTTATATATCTATCATTTACAAAAAAGAACTGTTCTCCTCGCGTTCGTTTTGCATATTCTGGTTTACCAACATACCCACTAATAGTCACCAAATCTGTTTCTTCTTTGATCGGCACCAGTTTTTCGTTGGTTTTTCCTCCAAAAACATTTACAATACGCTGTCGATGGTTTACTTTAGGTAAATTAAAAACCTCACTATCATTATGATACATATCAAATCGTATCATAGGGTGTGCCATTACAATACGATGAAACTCATCAATAATATGTCTTAGCTCTACCGAATTGGATTTTAAAAAATTTCGCCTTGCAGGAATATTATAAAACAAGTTTTTGACACTGATAGAAGTTCCTTTAGGAGTTACGCACACTTCTTGTGCAGATACCTCACTGCCTTCTATTTTTATTGAAGTACCCACTTCATCAGGCTCCTGTTTCGTTTTTAATTCTACATGTGCAATTGCCGCAATAGAAGCCAAAGCTTCTCCTCTAAAACCTTTTGTATTTAACTCAAAAAGGTCTTCTGCCGTTTTTATTTTGGATGTTGCATGTCTTTCAAAACTTAATCTGGCATCAGTAACACTCATCCCTACTCCATCATCGATGACCTGAATAAGTGTTTTTCCTGCTTCTTTTATAATTAACTTTATATAAGTTGCCTTTGCATCGATTGCATTTTCTAGCAATTCTTTTACTACAGAAGCTGGTCTTTGAACCACTTCTCCCGCAGCAATTTGATTGGCTACATGATCTGGCAATAATTGAATGATATCTGACATTTATCGTCGTGAAGTAAATATGGATAAATCAAAGTCTATTATATATAAAAAGATCAAGATCAAGATCATAGCAATATAAATCACTCGCTTATTGATCTCTCGATTGCCTCTGTGTCTACTAGACTCACGAGCCTCTGCCCAGTGAGAACCAAAATCAATATCATTAGTAGCATCCCGAAATTTGGTAATTTTATTCTCAAAATCATAAATATTACCTTCACTCTTCCCTTTATAATATCTGGGAGTATAGTTAAATCTTCTGTTTTTCCTTCTCTTTGGGATACTTAATTTCAAAATCTACTCTATCTTTATATTATCCAAATATACTCAAAAATGCATTGCAATCTAAAGCTTTTAGCATTACAATAACAACAACATTGTTATTACAAGTATTATACCATACCTCTTAAAACAATAAAGTGTTATAAAATTGCGCTAGAAAACTATTACAAACAACATAGTTTTATATATAGAAGGACTTTAAAAAACAGTAAAAACCTTATTTTTTTATCTGATTTATATGATGTTCTAAGTGAACTACATAATCGGTATACAAAAATTTAAAATCAGAAATATCATTATTAGGTAATTGAATTTGATAATCAAAGACTTTTTCGTTGATCCTACCAATTACCTGAAGTATTCTTTCATTAATAGACAACCAAAAACTAAGTAACTCCATAGGGTCTGCATTATTATACCCATTTGCTTTTACGAGCTCATCTTGATTATATGGTCGAACTTTATAGGTCTCATCAGCAAATTGAACTTCTAAAAACCGTTGTAAATTATGAGTTCCAGAATCAATTAAATGCCCTAATATTTCAAGTTTAGACCATGAACCTTCTGAAATTTTGTTTTTTAGGTCACCTTCTGAAGTATTAGCTATATATTTAGTAGCCTCTTTTAATAATTCAGAAAATTTTGCAGTTACAACTTTAATTTCTTCTTTCATAAGGCTATTATATTACAATTAAAACTTTGCGTCTTTACGCAATTGTGCCATTTTGATCGCCGCAATAGCAGCTTCTGTTCCTTTATTACCGTGTTTACCTCCAGAACGATCTATCGATTGTTGCATATTATTATCGGTAAGCACACAAAAGATTACCGGAATATCATTTGATATATTCAAATCTTTAATCCCTTGAGCTACTCCTTCACACACAAAATCAAAATGCTTGGTTTCTCCCTGTATAACAGAACCTATAGCAATAACTGCATCCAACATATCATAAGATTGTTGCATTTTTTTACATCCATAAATGAGTTCAAAACTACCAGGAACATTCCATCTCACAATGTTTTCTTTAAGCACTCCACAATCTATGAACGCATCAAAAGCTCCTTGAAATAAACCTTGAGTAATATTTTCATTCCATTCTGAAACAACAATCCCAAACCGAAAATCTTTCGCATTTGGGATTGTTGTTTTATCGTATACCGATAAATTTTTATTTTCTGTAGCCATGTAAGCTTTAAGTTTTTATGATTTATTGTCAGGCATCTTCTTGACAACCATTAACACCTAATTACAACATACCACAAACTATTCTAGCATTGCCTGCGTTTTTCCTAGATGCACATCTACTTGATTTGCTTCTACACTTCTAGGAAACTCTTCCTTAATTCTTTTTAAGTAAGGAGTTGCTATTTCTGGTTTGTTAAGGTTTATTGCTGTAATCGCTGCTTTCAACAAAAATTTTGGTGTTGTAAAATCATTTATTTTAGTATTTGCTGCTTTCTCATAATAGCCCAAAGCTTCTTCTACCTGGTTTAATTGTGAAAATGCATCACCAATACCTCCTAAAGCTAGAGGACCTAACATTTGATCATCGCTTTTAAAATTATCCAGATAATCAATTGCTTTCTCGTATTGCTGCGTATTTAAATAAGAGAATCCTGCGTAATAGTTTGCTAAGTTAGCTGCGTTGGTTCCGCCGTAATTTTCTATAATTTCTAAAAACCCGTATTTACCTTCACCTCCGTTAAGTGCTAACGTATATAAAGAGTCGCGAACTGTAGAATTACCATTCACAGCATTGTCAAAATACTGCTGTGCCTGAAACATCTCATTAGAAGCTTCTTGTTCTTTTGGTTCTTGGATGAATTTTTGAAATCCAAGATATCCCAAAATAACAATAGCTATTAATCCTACACCCCCTAATATATATTTTTGATTTGCTGCAACCCATTCCTCGGTCTTAGAAGCACCTTCGTCTAAGGTATTAAACACTTCTGCTGTTGTAGAGTTATCTTCTACCTCTACAACTTCTTCAGCTTTATTCTTTGGTTTGTATCCTCGTTTCTTGTAAGTTGCCATAAGTTTTCTTTAATGAACGGCAAAAATAAAATTTTTATTCATAATTAAAAGCACAACTATTTATAATTTTTCAATAATTTGCGCAAATTAATTAAGAATTCCTTTACAATTAAGATTCCTTATACAGTCAGAATTTTATGATCTTAAAATCTCTTTCTTTACTTAATTACAAAAATTTTGAATCTGTTGATTTCAAATTTGATGATAAAATCAACTGCTTTGTGGGTAATAACGGGGTAGGAAAAACCAATATTTTGGATGCTATATATCATCTATCCTTTGGGAAAAGCTATTTTAACCCTATTACCAGTCAAAACATTAAGCATAATGCAGATTTTTTTGTTATTGATGGACACTACGTAAAAGAAGACAGAGATGAAAAAATCATTATTAGCGCAAAAAAAGGTCATAAAAAGGTTATAAAACGTAACGGAAAAATATATGATACTTTTAGTGAACATATAGGTTTTTTGCCACTGGTTATTATCTCTCCCGCCGATAGAGATCTAATTACAGAAGGTAGTAGTACCCGTCGCAAGTTTATAGATGGTGTTATTTCACAAAGTGATCAGAAATACCTTAACATTCTAATCAAGTACTCTAAAATTGTATCTCAACGAAATGCTTTATTAAAATACTTCTCTGCCAATGCTACTTTTGATGCAGACACCTTGGGTATTTATGATCAGCAATTGCATGAATACGGAACTATTATTTACAAAAAAAGAGTAACTTTTCTAGAAACATTTATCCCCATATTTATAAATAGGTATCAAGCAATAAGTTCTGGACTAGAAAAGGTAAGTTTATCTTATCAAAGTAAACTGGCTGATATAGATTTATTATCCCTTCTAAAAGAAAATATAGCCAAAGACAAAATACTACAATATACGAGTGTTGGAGTTCACAAAGACGATTTGTTGTTTAAAATTGAAGAATATCCAATCAAGAAATTTGGTAGTCAGGGACAACAAAAATCGTTTTTGATTGCATTAAAACTTGCACAATTTGATTTTATAAAGAAACAATGTAAAGTAAACCCCATACTTTTACTTGATGATATTTTTGACAAACTTGATGAAAAAAGAGTCGAACATATTATCAAATTAGTAGATGATGAAAGTTTTGGTCAATTATTTATTAGTGATACGCATGCCGATAGAACTGAAACTGTTGTTAAAAAAATATCGCAATCCTACAATGTCATCAAATTATAAAAATATGTGCAAAGCTCTCAAAGTATATTCGTCTATAATTTTATTTCTTTTAACTATAATTTCTTGTAACAAAGTCAATCCTCAACTTCAAATCAAACATATAAACGGATATTGGGAAATAGAAAAAGTAATCTTATCTGATGGAAATGTTAAAGAATATGGTTTTAATTCAATTATTGACTTTTTTGAAATTAAAGACACTACGGGTATTCGAAAAAAAATACAGCCCAGGTTTAATGAAAAATATGTAATCTCTGGTAAAGGAGAACAATTTTCGGTCAATCTTGCTAAAGAAAACATACAATTACACTACAAAACCTCGTTAACATCTTGGAAAGAGACGATTATCACTCTTAAAGAAAACAAAATGGTTATTAAAAATGAAGCAGGAAATGTTTATTTTTACAGACGACATCAAAAGATTAAATTATAATGGCAAAACGTCATCAAGAACATCAAAGCCTGGAAGAAGTGTTAAAAGATTTTGTTTCAGACAATAATCTTCAAAAAGGCCTTGATAAAGTAGCTGCTCAGCAGGTATGGGAGTCTGTAATGGGACCTGCCATTGTAAAATATACGAATACTATAAAATTTAACCGAGATACACTTTATGTCGAGCTTACCTCATCTGTTCTTAGAGAAGAGTTAAGTTATGGTAAGCAAAAAATTATAGATAATCTTAATGAAGAAATCGGAAAAACATTAATTAAAAAGATTGTTTTAAGATAATTAATTCTATTCCAGAATTAGGGGACATAAATATTGGTACAATATTCTACTCCATCGGGGCACCACTGTGTTACTATTTTTGCACAAACCGTATTATTAGCACCTACGTTTAACACAAAATCTAAACTATCGGACTGACCTCCATTGCGCACAAAAGAGCCGTCTAAAGACCATTCAATCAATTCTGAGCCTTCTACCTGTCCAGCAACGGTAGGCGTAAATAAATGCGCTCCTCCTCCATAAGGATCAGAGTTTAAATATGTAAAGCTTATCGTAGGACATATAGGAGTTACTACTAATTGTTCACATGACCTTACTCCATCCGGGCAATTTGAAGTAATAATCTGAAAACACACATCATAAGTTCCTGGTGCAAAATACCTACTAAATGGACCTTGATCAACAACCTGATCTACGATTATCTCATCATTTACAAAAAATAAAATCTCAGAAGAATAAACTTCTGGATCAACCGGTGGCGGTGGCAGTGGTGGCGGAATAAATTCATATATATTTAACCCTAATGGCTCGTAACTAACGTTAAAACCATCTGGACAAATAGTGTCTGCTATCAGCTCTTTACACATTATCATCCCGGTAGGGCAATCTGGAGTAGTAATTTCGATACACACTTCGTAAACTCCTGGGGTAAAATACAATAAAAAATCATCATTATCAACAATATCTCCATCGACAATTAAGGATATTTTATAATCATCTTCATAATCATAATATGGTATGAGTCCAAATAAATTATATGTTCCCGTCACAATATCAAAATCAACTCCGGGACACTTAAGTCTACAATCATTTATAATTTCATAAAAATCGTAATAAGAAGAAATCTTATTCAATTTATAATCAGGAGTAACCAATAAATTTATCGGAAATTTAAAGTCTGGTTGATAATTCACCCCTTGATCATCAAGAAAAGTATCCAAACCTTCTTGATTAGAAATATTTACTTCTTTCTCATTTTTATCATAAACCACAATTGGAAACTCAACTTTAAAACACGTCTCGACATACATGTCAAAATCATTTCTTAATGTGGATATATTACACGAATTAAGTAAGTTTATTAATTCTACCTCATCATTGATAAGAAATGCAATATTAGACCCCTGAGGTATTATTTTTACAGGAAATTCTATCCCCATTAAATTAAAATCGGCACTTTGATTGTTAACCGTTTCTATTAACCCATCATAGTTATACACCTTCATTTTAACCCCTGTGTTATACTTCAGAGTCAATGGATACACAAATGAAAAACAACAATCTGTTTCTGTATTAGTCAGACTGTTTATTTTAAAATAATTAAGTGTACTAATCATAGCTAATGACGAAACAATATCATTTCCTGTAACATCACTTTCTAAAAAAGTAGTATCATCATCCTTTACACAAGAACTTAGGAAAACAATAAATATCCCGAGAAAAACTTTAGTATATGTATCCAATTTTTTCAATATAATCTTTTCGTATATCTAAAACGTCTTTAAATTAATCTACCCTACCTTATAGATTATCTACTGCAATTAGTAAGTCTACTTCCCCCTTTTGGAAGCATTAAAATAATCAAAATAACACGCTCTACTTTGGACTAAAGGTACTATTTATAAAATAAATAAAAACTATATCTTTTTTTTAACACTCCTTAATAAGCCTATAACTCTATAAAAACATAATACAGGATACTACTATATAAAACAAAGGCTACCCTACTTAGTCGATATATTTTACTATCCTTACAAAAACCCAAATTAACTTCTTGTTAAACAATCCATATGAATCTATTTAAATCTTTTTACCTTATACTTTATTAATTGATTAAATAACAAAAATTTTCAAAGCAAATAAAAAAAGGAAGACTTATCCTCTTATCTAACAAGTGTTATAAGATACTAACTATACTATAGATTGGTACAACAATAGATTAAAACAAACTTCATAGTCAACTATTTTTGAAATTTAAATCGATCATTTTTGATTTACAAAAAATTTCCCAAGAGCATCTCTGCACCCTTGGGAAATCAACCAAATTAATCTAAACTAACTAACCAATTATTTTCATCTAATAGCAAAACTGTTACTCAATAAAATTTTTCTATTTATATATTCTTATGATTATTTTCTTTTAAAAAGTTAAATATCAAAAGGTTAATTATCATAAAACCAATTTCATAAAACAAATTTTGCCAAAATCACAATTATTCACTTCACTACGGCATCTATATGGTAGTGGCATTATCTAACCACTTATATATAAAGCGTTTTATTCTTATTTTACCCTACCTTTTTTATTCTTTATTTTTGATAGCTTCAAAAAAAAAATCTAGTTTTGGCATTATATTATTACACAAATGTCCGACAATAATAATTCTATATGTGACGAGCAGGCTTTTGATCATTTTTTCAAAAATCATTCTAAACTTTTAAGAAATTACATTTACTATAAATTTGGCGACCTTGACCAGGCAGAAGATGTGGTACAGGAAGCATTTATCAAATTATGGAATAACTGCGCCAAAGTATCATTAGATAAAGCTAAAAGCTATATTTACACGATAGCTAACAATTTAAGTATTAGTAATACCCGTCACGAAAAAGTAAAATTTAAGCACAAAAACTATATAACTCAACGTAAAACAGACGTTAATCATGAATCACCAGAGTTTATCATTTTGGAAAAAGAGTATCTAGAGCAATTAAAAAATGCTCTTGCAGAATTAACAGATAGACAAAGAGAAGTATTTTTACTAAATCGTATTGACAAAAAAACGTATAAAGAAATTGCTGAAATTTCTGGAGTTTCTGTAAAAACAATAGAAAAACTTATGCATAAAGCTTTGGTCGTTTTACGACAAAGAGTTGGAAACGTCTAAATATTCAAAAGACTGATGAAATTATAAAAAAAGTAGTTCAATACTTTATTTTAAAAATAAAATTAAAACATAAAAAAAAACTAAACAGCGTACCCCTACTCTATTTAATAAAGAATTATAATAGTTACATAAAAAATTATAATACTAAAGGGTAGGGTAAATAATTAGTTAAGCGTTTTTGATATATACAGCACAGTTATGTTAGATAAAAAAGATGACATATTTTTAGCCAGATGGATTAATGGAGAGCTCTCTGAAGATGAGTTACGTGATTTTAAATCTCATCCGGATTACAATCATTATGTAAAAATAAATGCCGGTATTAATTCTTTGGATATAAGAGATTATGACATAGAAAAAGAATTGTCTTTTATCAAATCTAAATCTGCTACCCAAACAAAAAACAAAAACACTCTTATCAAAAAGTTGTGGCCATACATGGCTGTTGCAGCATCTATTGTAATTATTTTTAGTATATTTTTGTACAGCTCAGAAGAAACTTATACCACTGGTTATGGAGAACAAATTAGTGTTGCTCTTCCAGATGGTTCTGAAATGATTTTAAATGCAAAATCTATTGCATCTTTTGATAAAAAATCATGGAATGATAAAAGAGAAGTATCCCTTACCGGAGAGGCCTTTTTTAAAGTTAAAAAAGGAGAAAAATTTACCGTCGTTACAAATAACGGTAACATTTCTGTATTAGGCACTCAATTTAATGTACAATCACAAGGTTCCTTTTTTGAAGTAGCTTGTTTTGAAGGAAAAGTGAGTGTACAATCTAATTCTATAAAAAAAATATTAACTCCTGGAAAAGGGTATCGTAGTATCAAAAATGATTCCGATGAAAACTGGTCTTTTACCTCAAAAAAGCCGTCCTGGACTTCAAATACAAGCTCTTTTAGAAGCGTACCTATCAAATATGTTTTCAAAGAACTTGAAGAACAATACCACATAAAAATTAAAACTTCGAATATAGATCTTGAAACTATATTTACAGGAAATTTCCCAAATAACAATAAAGAAGTTGCATTAAGAACAGTTTTTAGTACTTTAGACATGGATTTTAGCATATCGAAAGATGGCAAAACCGTGAATGGTATTAGAATAGAAGAATGACAAGACTTATTTGTGTATGTATCTTTTTTTGGAGTGTATGCGTTTCTTCTCAGGAAGAAGCTAAGGCTATTGATATTCGCAACAAACCTTTATCAAAAGTTATCTCTTTAATAGAGAATAAATACAAGCTTAAATTCTCATATATAAACTCTTTAATAGATAACAAAAAAGTATCCATTACTCTTACTCCGGGGCTTTCTCCAAAAAAAATAATAAAAAAACTACAAAAGCAAACACAGCTAAATTTTAAAATTACCGGAGCCAATTATATTACCATACGCTCTTTTAATAGAAAAGATCGTATTGAAATATGTGGATATTTGGTAAACAAAGAAAAAAAACCTATCAAAAACAGTAGTTTATTGTTTGTAGCAGATAGCTCTGTAGTACATGTTAACAACGTTGGTTTTTTTAAAATTAAACAAACTTTGTATGATTCTGAAATTATAATTAATGCCCCTGGCTTTGTTCAAAAAAAACTAAACACCAAAATTTTATTCAAAGAAGAGTGTCCACTTATTTTTCTTACCAATGTCCCCGAAGAAGTTTTGGAAGTAGTTCACATACAAGAACATCTAGCAAAAGGAATTACACAAAACGGAAACGCTATTCACATTGATTTAGACAAAGTAGAGGCTTTACCCGGACAAACCGAACCAGATATTTTACATACCTTACAACTTACCCCTGGAGTAAATAACCCATTTGAAACAGCATCTGGTCTATTTGTGCGAGGAGGATCTCCCAATCAAAACTTAGTATTATGGAACGGCATTAAAACCTACCAACAAGGCCATCTATTTGGAATGATTTCTGCTTTTAATCCATATGTAGCAAAAGACGTTGATTTTTTCAAAAAAGGCGTTAGCGCAAAGTACGGAGATAGAGTTTCGGGGGTAATTGACATTAAATCAGAAAATCAAATTACCAATAAATTTACAGGAGGCTCAGGTTTTAATATGATCCATGCAGATGCGGTTGCACACATCCCTATTATCAACAACAAAGCATCTTTACAAATATCAGGAAGAAGATCCTATACAGACGTTTTAGAAACTTTTACATATAAACAATTTTCTGATCGCGTTTTTCAAAACACTAAAATTACAGAAACTGCTTCTTTTGATGATAAAAGCAATAATTTCTTCTATACAGATTATAACGCCAATTTAATTTTAAAACCTTCAAAAAATAACACCATAGAAGTAAACACTATCTATAATAGGAATGATCTAAATTTTAAAACTGATCAAAACATAGAGTCTTTTAATGATAATCTCATTACCAAAAACGAAGGGTATAATTTTAATTGGAATCATAACTACACCCAAAACTTATCGCAAAAAATTAGTGCATATTATACCAAGTACAATTTAAATTATCAGTTTATTACCAGAAATCTAGATGAAATTGTAGAAATTGAAACAAAAAAAAATAGGGTTCGGGATTTTGGCGGAGCGTATGATATAGACTACAAAATATCAAATCATCAGAAGATCACTATGGGGTATCAATTTTCAAAAAATCGTATCAAATACAAATTTAATACCACCACCACCAACTATGAGCTTACCCTGGATGAAGACAATCGTTCATTAAATACACATTCTGCATATACTGAATACATTTTACAAAAACCGGGTAGCTATCACCTTTCTACCGGATTGCGTTTAAATTATTACTCAGAACTAAAAGAAACCTATATAGAACCTCGGATTTTTGCAGAAAAAAACATTACCAAAAACTGGAAGATAAATTCTAGTATCGAGTATAGAAGTCAGGCTACTAGTCAAATTAGAGAGTCAGTAATAAGTGAATTATCATTAGAAAATCATATTTGGACTTTGGCAAATGATAATCAATTTCCAATTATTAACAGTTACCAATATACATTTGGCACTATTTTTAAAGCTAACAAGTGGTATTTTGATATAGACACCTATTATAAGCAAATTGATAATATTACGTCTCGTACAGCTGGTTTTTTAAACCCTACAGACGACACATATCATACTGGAAAAACTAGAATCCTTGGTGTTGACCTTTTTATAAAAAAGAATTTCAAAAACTATAAAACCTGGGTAAGCTATTCATATATTAATACTAGAAACTTATTTGATGGAATTAACAACAATCGCCCTTTTCCTGGCAACTGGAACATAGAGCACACAATAAAATGGTCTCACTTTTATAAAATTAATAATTTTCATTTTTCATTAGGATGGATGTGGCATAGCGGTAAAGCTTTCACCAATATTTCGGGAATAGATGACAGCGATAATATCATTATGTTGGAATATGATAATATAAACAGTAATAATTTGCCTAAATATCATAGGTTAGATTTTTCAACTATTTATAATTTTAAACTTAACTCAGACTCAACAACCAAGTATCGTATTGGTCTTTCTTTGCTTAATGTCTATGATAAAAAAAACATACTAAACAAAGAATTTAGAACCACAAATTCTCTTATGAAAAGATTGATTAACACCAAAATATACTCTCTGGGTATAACGCCAAACATTAGTTTCAGAGTGTTTTGGTAACATATTACTACAACCACTAATCAATCTATATTGCCAAAAACTCCTTAAAATTTCCCCATAACTTTTAATCATTACTTGATTTCTCGTAACTTACCCCCTTTAATAATTTCAGTACAGATGAAAAAAATAGTTTTAATAAAATGCATGTTCATATGGATCACGTTTGCTTGTGGTCAAGACATACATCCAGATTACACAATTACAGATAAGGTTTCACACCAATGCACTCCAGTATTAAGTCAAGGAAAAACCGGTACATGTTGGAGCTTTTCAACAACTTCATTTATTGAATCAGAAATCATGCGCTTAGGACATGGTAATCATAATCTATCTGAATTATTTCAAGTACGAAATATTTATCTTGACAAAGCTCAAAATTATATCTTAAGAAAAGGTAAAGATCAATTTGGTCAGGGTGCGTTAGCTCATGATGTTTTAAAATCTATTGATAAATATGGAGTAATACCCCATGAAGTATATAATGGATTTTCTATTAGTGGTGAAACAACGTACGATCATGAACAAATGGTTCCTTTATTAAAAGCTATGGTTGATGCTGCCGTTACTGGCAAAATGCTTTCAAAAAATTGGTGGAAAAGCTATAATGCCGTTTTAGATGTTTACATAGGTAAAAGACCCGAAAGCTTTACATACAATAATAAAACCTATACACCTCATGAGTATGCTAAAGAACTTGGGATTGTTACAGAAAACTATATTAGCATTACTTCGTTTACACACCACCCAGTAAATAGTACTTTTATTTTGGAAATCCCAGATAATTTCTCCAACGGAAAGTATTACAATGTAGAATTAGATGAGTTACAAAGAATTGTAGATACTGCCTTAAAAAATGGATTTACAGTATCATGGGATGGAGATGTTGGAGAAACTGGATTTAACAAAGAGGTTGGAATCGCTGTACTAACAGATGAAGAAACTCCAGAAAAAGTATTCAAAAAATATGTTACAGAAAAAAAAGTAACTCCTAAATCAAGACAAATAGAATTTGAACGTTACAACACTACTGACGATCACCTTATGCATATTGTAGGTAAAGCCACTGACAAAAGAGGAAAGGCATATTACAAAGTAAAAAATTCTTGGGGAACAGAGGGAGATTATAACGGATACATTTATATGTCTGAAGCTTATTTTAGAATGAAAACAATTGCTATAATGCTTCATAAAGATGGAATCACCAGTGATATTAAGCAAAAACTTGAATTATAGTTTCAATAAGCAAAACGTTAAAAAACAAAAAACCATCTCGTACGAGATGGTTTTTTGTTTGTATATGTTGTTTTAGAATACTAAAACTGCTCTCTTCCAGAAAAATGAAAAGCACCCTCTATAGCTGCATTATCATCACTATCACTACCATGAACCGCATTTTCACTAATTGAGGTAGCATATTTTTTACGAATAGTACCCTCTGCTGCTTCCTCAGGGTTCGTTGCTCCTATTAAAGTTCTAAAATCTTCTACTGCATTTTCTTTTTCAAGAATTGCAGCTACAATAGGACCACTAGTCATATATTCAACCAATTCTCCATAAAAAGGACGCTCACTGTGCACTTCATAAAAAGCTTTAGCATCGTCTGTAGTAAGTTGTGTTAACTTCATTGCTACAATTCTAAAACCTGAAGCTGTGATTTGCTCTAGGATTGCTCCTATATATCCTTTTCTTACCGCATCCGGTTTAAGCATTGTAAAAGTTCTGTTCGTTGCCATAGTATTATTATTAGCTACTCCTGGTATCGAAGTATATATTAGTTAATTTTTGAGTTTAAACAACTCTGTTTTTATTTTTTGTGCAAAAGTATATATAAAAGCATCAAAAACAAGAATTATTAGTTGAAATCCTAGCTTTATCTACTTTAGCTTCAATCAAAAAAAAATCAATTTATAAAAACAAATCTTCAGATAACACCCAAAATATTATTTATCGTATCTTCGCTCACCTATGAATACTACTGAAATAAACAAGGTAAAAGAAGTCCTGTCTTCACCAAAAAAAATTGTCATTGTAACACATAAAAATCCTGATGGCGATGCAATAGGTTCTAGTTTAGGGCTCTATCATTATCTAATTTCCTTAAAACATAAAGTTACTGTTATAACACCTAATGATTATCCTGATTTTCTAAAATGGGTACCTGGTGAAAATTTGGTTTTAAAATATGATAATAACACAGAAGCAGCTAATACTATTATCAAAGAAGCTAATCTTATTTTTACATTAGATTTCAATCATTTTTCGAGAAGTGGAAATATGGAAAGTATTTTAAAAAATACTAATGCTAGTTTTATCATGATAGATCACCATCAGGAACCAGATGACTATGCCCTAATAACCTATAGTGATACTTCTATGTGTTCTACTTGTCAAATGGTCTATCATTTTATCGAGAAGCTTGGTGATTTGGATAAAATTACCCCAGAAATTGCTACCAATATATATGTTGGTATTATGACAGATACTGGTTCTTTTAGATTTAGATCTACCACAAGTACTACTCACAGAGTTATAGCTAATTTAATTGATTGGGGAGCAGATAACACTCGTATACATGAGCAAATATATGACACCAATACTCGATCTAGGATTCGACTAAAAGGTATTGCTATCAACAACTTAAAAATAGTATCAGAATACAATACTGCTTATATTACAATTTCTCAAAAAGAATTAGATCAAAATCACTTTAAAAAAGGAGACACAGAAGGTTTTGTTAATATAGGCTTATCAATAAAAGGGATAAAATTTGCAGTTATTTTTATAGAAAATAAAGGTGAAGGAATTATCAAGATTTCTTTTAGATCTAAAGGTGATTTTTCTGTAAATGAATTTTCAAGAAATCATTTTGAAGGAGGAGGACATCATAACGCATCAGGTGGCAGAAGTAATCTATCCTTATCTAAGACGGTTGAAAAATTTATTAGTATCTTACCCTCTTATAAAAATGTCCTAAATCAATGAAATTAGTATTTCACATATTTTGTCTCACCGTCTTACTCTATTCATGTAAAACACCCGAGGCACGTAAACCGGCAAGCATTAAGTCTGGTTCTTTTATTTCAGAATCTATACACAGAAACAAAGAATTAGCTGCCAGAGAAGAAGCCAGAATTCAAAAAATTATTACCAATGATACTGTTAACGATTACATAGCTTCAGAGACAGGGTTTTGGTATTATTACAATAAAAAAGATAGCCTGCCAGGTACTACCCCAAAGTTTGGTGACATTGTTACTTTTAATTATAATGTAAAAGACCTAAACGGCAATATCATTTATACAAAACAAGAATTAGACACTATATCTTATAGAATAGATAAACAAGAGCTTTTTTTAGGGCTAAGAGAAGGTTTAAAACTAATGAAGCAAGGAGAAATGGTAACTTTTCTTTTTCCTTCATACCAAGCCTATGGGTATTATGGAGATGATTATAAGATTGGAACAAATATTCCGTTAATAACAGAAGTAAAACTTAATACGATTACAAAAGAATCAACAACAGAAAATTAATTATCAACAAAAATGAAAAAATTAAATCTATTCTTTTTAGCCATTATTGGGCTTGCATTTAACAGTTGTAACGAAAAATACCCTGATTTACAAGATGGTATTTACGCAGAAATTGTAACTAACAAAGGGGTTGCTGTTGCAAAATTACACCATGATCTAACTCCTATGACTGTTGCTAATTTTGTTTCCTTGGCTGAAGGAACTAATACTATGGTAGATAGTACTTATAAAGGAAAAAAATATTATAACGGAATCATTTTTCATAGAGTTATTAAAGATTTCATGATACAAACAGGAGATCCTCTTGGTACAGGGACAGGAGACCCGGGTTATAAGTTTCCAGATGAAATTGTAGATTCGCTTACACACAAATCAAAAGGAATATTATCAATGGCCAATTCTGGGCCAGGAACGAACGGCAGTCAATTTTTCATCACGCTAAAAGAAACACCATGGTTAAATGGAAAGCATACTGTTTTTGGAGAAATTGTCATAGGTCAAGATGTCGTAGATAGTATTGGTACGACCAAAACAGGACCTGGAGATAAGCCTGAAGGTGAAATAAAAATGCTAGAAGTAAATATCATTCGTAAAGGTAGCTCGGCAAAAGCATTCGACACAGAAACTGCATTTACAGATAAGTTAAAAGCATTAGAAGAAGAGAAAGCAGAAAAAGAACGATTAGCAGAAGAAAAAAGAGAAAAAATTGCTGCAGCATTTAATGAATTAAAAACTACTGCAACAAAATTAGAAAGCGGTTTAGAAATCGTAGTTACTCAAAAGGGTGATGGAGAACAACCTAAAGCAAGTGATATCGTCGATGTATATTATGCCGGTTTTTTTGCAGACGGAAAAGTATTTGATACCAATATCGCCGAAAAAGCTAAAGAACTAGGTGTATATGATGAACGTAGAGCTGCAGATCCAAGAGGGTATGCTCCTATTCCAATGCCTTACTCTCCTGATGCAAAAATGATTGCAGGTTTTAAAGAAGGTGTGCAACAGTTAAAAGTAGGTGATAAAGCAACTTTATTTATCCCGGCTCACCTAGCGTATGGTGAAAGAGGAGCAGGTCCAATCCCTCCTAATACCGACATTGTATTCGAAGTAGAACTTGTAGGTATACAAAAAGCAGACAAATAATCATTTTTTACATCATAAAAAAACATCCCGATAGCTTCGGGATGTTTTTTTTGTAATCAATTTTTATATTTAATCTCAAAGAATTAGCACATTTAATAAGTAAGAAATAATATGAGTCAACTATTACATATAGAAAATGAAATTTCAGATTTAAGGAATCAGCTAAAAAATCATAAAGTTTATGGGTCCCTCCAAAACGTAGCAGATGTAAAAATCTTCATGGAGAGTCATATATTTGCCGTATGGGATTTTATGTCGCTTTTAAAAGCACTACAATCAAGGCTAACGTGTGTAAAAACACCCTGGGTACCGCAAAAAAATGGTACACTAGCTCGGTTTATTAATGAAATTGTTCACGGTGAAGAAAGCGACGTTAATGAATTAGGTGAGCACAAAAGCCATTTTGAAATGTACCTGGATGCAATGGCACAAATTGGAGCAAATACCCATGAGATTAATCACCTAATTACATTACTACAAAATGGACAATCTGTTAATAATGCCTTAAACAAGTTAAATATTGATCAAAGGGTTTCTGATTTTGTTAGGTTTTCTTTTTCTATTATTGAAACCAATAAACCTCACCAAATTGCTTCTTCTTTTACATTCGGAAGAGAAGATATTATTCCTGACATGTTTATTGAAATTCTAAAAAATGCAGATGCTGAAAACCAATTATACAATAAACTCACCTATTATCTTCAGAGGCATATAGAACTAGATGGAGATGAACATGGTCCTCTTTCACTTGAGATGATTTCAGAATTATGTGAAAATGATAATTCCAAATGGCAAGAAGTCCTTACCGTGGCATTACAGTCTTTAGAAAAAAGAGTTATGCTTTGGGATGCTATTTACGATGCTATAAAAAAAGAAAAAAATACATACCGTACAGCTACTATCATATAACTATCCAAAAACCTATAATAAGAATCTTTTCTTATGGTATTAATCGGTCTTCTTATACACTTGTGATAAGGTTATAAAAAAAGCTCTAAAAGAATTTAGAGCTTTTTTTTACTTTTTTTATGACAATCAATTATTTCTTTGGTATATGCTCTAAGATCTCTTTTACAAATTTCCAATATTTCTGTGTCGAAGAAATACTTGCTCTTTCATCTGGTGAATGCGCTCCTAATATAGTAGGCCCAAAAGAAATCATATCCATATCAGGATAATTCTGCCCTAATATACCGCATTCTAATCCTGCATGACAAGCTGCAACATGTGCCTTTTCCCCATTCAAATTTTTGTACAACCCATCTAACACCTCTAAGATTTGTGAACTCATATTGGGAGCCCACCCCGGATAATCACCACTGGTGGTTACTTCGCAACCTGTTAATTCAAAAGTGGCTCTTAGCTTATTGGCAAGATCATGTTTTGATGACTCTACACTACTACGTGTTAAGCATTCGATAATAACTTCTCCGCCTTCAATTGTAACCTTAGCTATATTATTAGAAGCTTCTACAAGACCAGGAAAAGCCACACTCATTCTATACACACCATTATGAGCAGCGTACAATGCTTTAAGAATACCTTCTTGCACTCCTAACTCCATAACTTTTTCTGGTAAATCTATAGCACTTACTTCTATGGCTAGATTTGGATCTACAATAGCCAATTCTGTTTTAATTGAATTTAAAGATTCTCTTATATCTAACTCAAAAGCCTCTTTATGCACTGTATCTACAATGATAGTTGCAAAACTTTCTCTGGGAATCGCATTACGCAAGCTACCTCCTTTAATTTGGCTAATCTGTAACCCAAAATTTTCGAAACCATCAAACAATAACCTATTCATGATCTTGTTTGCATTTCCTAAACCTTTATCGATATCCATTCCAGAATGTCCCCCATTAAGGCCAGTAATGGCAATATTATATGCAGATTTCCCGGTAGTTGGCACAGTCTCTTCTTCATACGCTCTTCTTGCTGTTACATCGATACCTCCTGCACAACCTACTCCTATCTCGTCATCTTCTTCTGTATCCAGGTTTAGCAAAATATCTCCTTGCAACCAACCTCCTTCTAATCCTTTTGCTCCGGTCATTCCCGTTTCTTCGTCTATTGTAAATAAAGCTTCTATTGCAGGATGTACAATATCTTTTGATTCTAAAATGGTCATAATTGTAGCAACTCCCAATCCATTATCAGCTCCCAAGGTGGTTCCTCTTGCTCTAACCCAGTCACCATCTACATACATTTCGATTCCTTGTGTATCAAAATTAAAATCGGTATCTGCATTTTTTTGATGTACCATATCCAGATGAGATTGCATCACTACAGTTTTACGATCTTCCATACCTGGTGTTGCCGGTTTTTTTATCAATACATTACCAACTTTATCAATTTCGGTTACCAGTCCTAATGATTCTCCAAAATCCTTCATAAAGGCTATAACGCGTTCCTCTTTTTTTGACGGCCTTGGTACCGCATTAAGGTCCGCAAATTTATTCCAAAGTGTATTAGGTTCTAAAGCTCTTATTTCTGCATTCATAATCAATATATAAATAATGAGTAATTTAACAATTGTAAGCCATGTACTTATAATATGGCCCTATTTGCAAAACTCTAAATTTTAAACACCATATCCCAATATAAAAAGGAAAATCTATATAAAAAACATTAAAACTATCATACGATATCAGAAAATTTTTGAAAACACCTTCGATCAAAAAAAATTAAATTATACATAGAAAAATTAATGAGTCAAAAAAATCTTAATTCATAACCATTACTTAAGAATTGTAAATATATTTACCCTATGCAATCCAAAACAAAGTTATATCTAACCCTACTACTACCTGTTCAATTCATACTTGTCAAAATCATTTCTTTTTTTCCAAGTTTTGTAGAGCGTTTTTATAGTAATGGGATATTTATATATATATCTAAGATGCTGCGATATGCATTTGGATGGATTCCTTTTTCTTTTGGAGATATTGCCTATGCCATATTAATCATTTTATTAGTGCGTTTTTTATTCAAAAAAGTATTAAAAAAAAGAATTATATGGAAAGATTTTTTGTTGGACATAGGCGCTACGTTATCGGTCGTATACTTTTGTTTTCACATACTTTGGGGAATGAATTATTATCGATTACCTCTACATGAAATTTTACATATTGAAGACACCTATACTCAAGAAGAATTGATAGCTGTTTCTGAAAAATTAATAACCAAAGCCAATGCCTTGCACCTGGCATTAGAGCCTAATGACTCTTTACCTATACAAATACCATATACAAAAGAAGAAATATTTCAGAAAACAGTACCTGCCTACCATCAATTACAAAAGACATTTCCTTCTTTAAAATATCACCCAAAAAGCTTAAAAAAATCAATACTAAGTGTCCCTCTTACTTATATGGGGTTTAGCGGTTATCTTAATCCAATAACAAACGAGGCGCAAGTAAATAGTTTAATACTTAACTACAAAACCCCGACCACCAGTTGTCACGAAGAAGCGCACCAACTAGGGTTTGCCAAAGAGAATGAAGCTAATTTTATTGCTGCTTTGACCACCATGGGATATGACGATCTTTATTTTAAATATAGTGGTGTTACCTTCTCGTTACGATTTTGTCTTAACGACCTTTATCTTCGTAATGAAGAAAAAGCCATCTGTCTTATTGAAAAACTAAGGCCTGGAATTAGAAAAAACTACCAATTAGTAAGTGAATTTTGGGAGTCTTATGAAAACCCTCTAGAACCACTCTTTAAAAGCACCTACGATTCGTATCTAAAAGCTAATAATCAACCCGAAGGCCTTGAAACTTATAGTTATGTTGTTGCCTTATTAGTTAATTACTACAAAACCAGACCCATTATGCATTAAATCAAATTTATAAATCTATTGCAACTCCAATTATAAATTGATCTGGTCTAGAATCTACTCTTATATCTTCATCTATGGATGCAGCTTTATTTTTGCTTAAACCTCGCTCATATCGCACATCAAAATTAATGCGATTAAATTGTAGTCCTGCTCCAAAATGCACACCAACAGTAAACTCATTCTTTACATCATTTAGCTCTATCCCTTCCAAGTCATTCTTAATCATATACTGTAATGCCGGGCCTCCAAAAAAATGAATAGGCCCTAAAACAGAAACCCCTAGAAGAATAGGCATATCGATCTTTTTTATGGTATACTCTTTTTTCTCACCTCTAAGATCGTGTTCACTATTATTCACTGTATACAATAATTCTGGTTTCAGATATAGATTATCTGTAAGGTTTCCTCTGTAAAAAACACCTATATGATATCCTATCCTATCTTCTGCGCTGGTGCTGGTAACATCGTTTAGCTCTATTTTTCCATTATCACCATAATTTAACCCCGCTCTTACTCCAAAAGCCGGTTTCTTATCTTGTCCTGTTGCAGCACAAAAAACTAGTAACATACCTCCAAAAAATAATCTTTTCATTTTTAAATAATGTTTTAGATTAATTTCTACTACACGATACATCTAGCATCTATAACTATTTTAAAAATACAGGTTTTGTTTACACCAATAATTAAAAAAAGACACACAATAGTTCGTGTAACAAGAATTAAAAATTAATATTAAATAAGTATTTGGGTGGTTTTTGGTGCGACATCATTTACTTGAGGTATTCGAAAAATCGAACACCAATTAAGACGTCATAATAGCTAGTACTTAATAAAACGTTGTAGATGTTATTTTATTTTTCAACCCGGATTATGCATTAGAACTTCGTTATGAAGGTTTCAAGTGCTATAAAAACTGGTGTTTTCTTAATTTCAGCATAGCATCGCTATGGTTATATTAAAAAATATAGCAAAGCGTCAGTTTTTGAAGCAATTGGAAACTGTAATAGATTTTCTAATGCATAATTCGGGTTTAAACACAAAAAAACCTTCTGATCGATATCAGAAGGTTTTTCTAAACTTTATAAAAATGTATTTATTTTCTTTTTACAACACGCTCTACTGCTTTGCTAATAGCTGCTGCATTAAGGCCGTATTTTTCCATCAGTTGATCTGGTGTACCACTTTCTCCAAAGGTATCATTTGTGGCAATAAATTCTTGTGGCGCTGGTTGATGCTGTGCCAATACTCTTGCCACACTCTCTCCTAACCCTCCTAAATGGTTATGCTCTTCTGCTGTTACAACACAACCTGTCTTCTTTACAGAATTTACAATTGCTTCATCATCCAATGGTTTTATTGTATGAATATTGATTACCTCAGCACTTATTCCTTCTTTTTCTAAAGACTCTGCTGCAAGTAACGCCTCCCAAACCAAATGTCCAGTAGCAACGATAGTTACATCACTTCCTTCTTGCAACAAAATAGCTTTTCCTATTTCAAATTTTTGGTTTTCTGGTGTAAAGTTTGCAACCTTAGGTCTTCCAAATCTCAAATAAACAGGCCCTTGATGTTCTGCAATTGCAATGGTTGCCGCTTTGGTCTGATTATAATCACAAGTATTAATAACTGTCATACCTGGTAACATCTTCATCAAACCAATATCTTCTAATATTTGGTGTGTAGCTCCGTCTTCTCCCAAAGTTAATCCTGCATGAGATGCACAGATTTTAACATTTTTACCACTATACGCAATAGATTGACGAATTTGATCATAAACCCTACCCGTAGAAAAATTAGCAAAAGTACCTGTAAACGGTATTTTACCTCCTATAGTTAAACCTGCAGCTATCCCCATCATATTAGCCTCTGCTATACCAATCTGAAAAAAACGTTCAGGGTTATTAGCAATAAAAGCATCCATTTTTAAAGAACCTATCAAATCTGCACATAAAGCCACTACATTTTCATTGGTTTTACCCAATTCTTCTAAGCCAGCTCCAAAACCAGAACGAGTATCTTTTTTTCCTGAGTCTATATATTTTGTCATTTTCTTTTTAATTTGGTGAATTAATAATCCCCTAAAGTTTCAGGGTTTTGTGTTAATCCAATTTCTAATTGCTCATCGTTAGGGGCTTTACCGTGCCATGCATGTGTATGCATCATAAAATCTACACCGTGTCCCATTACTGTATGCATTAATATACAAACAGGTTTTCCTTTACCTGTTCTACTTTTAGCTTCCTTAAGCCCATCTATAACAGCAGGCAAAGAGTTACCTTCTTTAATCTCCATAACATCCCAACCAAAAGATTCAAATTTAGCTCTTAAATCTCCTAACGGAAGTACATCATCAGTCGAACCATCGATTTGTTGCTTGTTATAATCAATTGTAGCAATAAGGTTGTCTACTTTTTTTCCCGCGGCGTACATAGCTGCTTCCCAAATCTGACCTTCTTGCAACTCACCATCACCATGTAAACTATACACAAGATGAGTATCGTTGTTAAGTTTCTTTGCTTGTGCAGCTCCTAATGCCACAGACATACCTTGACCTAATGATCCAGAGGCTATTCGTATACCAGGCAGTCCTTCATGCGTTGTCGGGTGTCCTTGTAGTCTACTATTAATAAGTCTAAACGTGTTTAGTTCTTCTACTGGAAAATATCCACTTCGAGCTAATACACTATAATAAACCGGTGATATATGACCATTAGACAAGAAAAAGATATCTTCATTGATACCATTCATGTCAAAATCATCTTTACGATCTAAGACTTCTTGAAAAAGGGCAACAAAAAACTCTGTACAACCCAATGAACCTCCAGGGTGACCAGAATTAACTTTATGAACTTGTCGTAAAATATCTCTACGAACTTGCGTTGCAAAATCTTCTAATTGTTTTGTTTTTGGCATTGTGATGCTAGTTTCTTGATAATAAAAGCCCAAAAATACAGGTTTTGAATACAGTGGCAAAATGTATTGCTTTCTTTTAATCAAGAAACTATTATTAATAACATAAAGTTTTAGAAAACCCATGCATACTTAATTGGTATTAGTTAGTTATATTTGCGCTCTACCAAACAGAAAATATGCAATTTGACCTTTTATCCAAAGATCCTTTAAGTAAAGCCAGAGCAGGTAAAATAAAAACAGATCATGGAGTGATTGAAACTCCTATTTTTATGCCTGTTGGTACTGTAGCAACCGTAAAAGGAGTTCACCAAAGAGAATTAAAAAATGATATTAATCCAGATATCATTTTAGGAAATACCTATCATCTTTATCTAAGGCCGCAAACTCATATTCTGGAAAAAGCGGGAGGATTACATAAATTCATGAATTGGGATAGAAATATCCTTACAGATAGTGGAGGTTACCAGGTATATTCTTTATCAGCCAATCGAAAAATCAAAGAAGAAGGGGTGAAATTTAAATCCCACATTGATGGGTCTTACCATGTATTTACTCCCGAAAATGTAATGGAGATACAACGTACCATTGGAGCAGATATCATTATGGCATTTGATGAATGTACTCCGTACCCTTGTGATTATCAATATGCCAAAAGAAGTATGCACATGACCCATAGGTGGTTAGATCGTTGTATGCAACATTTAGAAAAAATACCGGTTAAATATGGATATGATCAGGCTTTTTTTCCAATTGTTCAAGGTAGTACATATAAAGACCTTAGAAAACAATCTGCAGAGTATATTGCAAACGCGGGAGCTGTTGGTAATGCCATTGGCGGATTATCTGTTGGAGAACCTGCAGAAGAAATGTATGCTATGACAGAAGTGGTAACTGCTATTTTACCAGAAGACAAACCCCGTTATTTAATGGGAGTAGGAACTCCTATTAACATTTTAGAAAATATAGCACTTGGTATTGATATGTTTGATTGTGTAATGCCAACCAGAAATGCCCGTAATGGCATGCTGTTTACTGCACATGGAACCATTAATATTAAAAATAAAAAATGGGAAGACGACTTCTCACCTATTGATGAAATGGGAATTACATTTGTAGACACAGAATACTCTAAAGCATATTTAAAACATTTATTCTCTGTAAATGAGCTTTTGGGAAAACAAATTGCAACCATTCACAACCTAGGTTTTTATCTATGGTTGGTTCGAGAAGCTAGAAAACATATCTTAGCCGGTGATTTCAATTCCTGGAAAAACATAATGGTTAAACAAATGGACAAAAGATTGTAATGTGAAAATATTAGATTGGTACATACTTAAAAGATATTTGGGAACATTTTTCGCAATGATTCTTCTTTTTATTCCCATAGGAATTATAGTCGATCTTTCTGAAAAAATAGACAATATGATAGAGCATAATGTGCCTGTTGATATTGTTATAGGCTACTATCTGGATTTTACAGTCTATTTTGCCAATTTATTATTCCCGCTTTTCGTATTCTTATCGGTTATTTGGTTTACTTCTAAGCTTGCCAATAAAACCGAAATAATTGCTTTTTTAAGTTCTGGTGTCTCATTTTGGAGGTTCCTAAGGCCCTATATGGTAGGTGCAATTATTATTTGTCTTGGAGCATTAGCGATGGGATTATTCTTAGCTCCCAGAGCTAGTCAGGGTTTTAACGAATTTAAATACACCTACCTTAATAAAGGTAGAAAAGTACAGGAGACCAGAAATATTTATCGCCAGATTAATGATAGTACATTCCTGTATGTTAACCATTTTAAGCCTTTAGAAAAAACAGCTACCAATTTTACTTTAGAGTATTTTAAAGGGAATACACTTGATACCAAAATATCTGCCAGAAAAATTGTTTTTAAGGATAGTATTTATGAATTAACAGATTTTGTTAAACGTAAAGTATTAGGAAATAAAGACATCATAGAAAGAGTTAAATCAAAAGATACCGTATTACCCTTTAATATAGATGAATTCACACCTGTTACCTATGTAGCAGAAACACTTACTTATACAGAGTTAAGTAAATTTATCGAAAAGGAAAGCAAAAGAGGCTCCTCTGATATTAATCGATATAAAGTGGTTGCATATAAACGTTGGAGTATACCTGTATCAGCATTTATTCTAACCATAATCGGAGTAGCTGTCTCTTCAATGAAAAGACGAGGAGGAATGGGGATTAATCTTGCCGTTGGTATTTCATTAGCATTTATTTTTATTTTTTTCGATAAAGTATTAGGGACCATGGCAAATCAATCAGATTTCCCTCCTATAGTTGCGGTATGGTTTCCTAATTTCTCTTTTGGAATTTTAGCGATATACCTTTTGTACAATGCCAAACGTTAAGCTTCAGAATTATTTACATCTTCATTTTATCATATTTATATGGGGATTTACAGCAATTCTGGGAGAATTAATAACCATAGAAGCATTACCACTCGTTTGGTATAGAATGCTTTTGGCATCTGGTTTTATTTACTTATTTATTTTTGCGAAAAAAATTTCATTAAAAGTCTCCAGAAAATTGTTTTTCATTCTGTTTTCTGCAGGAACCATCATAGCTTTACACTGGATTGCTTTTTTTGCAGCAATTAAAGTTTCGAATGTATCCATCACATTATCTGTACTATCATCTGGGGCATTTTTTACATCTATATTAGAACCTATATTTTATAAAAGAAAACTAATATGGTACGAAGTTGTTTTTGGTATCTTGGTAATTGTAGGGCTCTATATTATATTTAAAGTTGAAGGAGATTATACGCTTGGCATTTTATATGCATTATTTGCAGCTTTTACATCTTCTATATTCTCATTAATCAACGGAAAGGTAGCACAACAATACGATTCATCGATGATTTCTTTTTATGAGCTTTTAAGTGGTGTTATCTCTTTAAGTCTTTATATTCTGGTAATGATGTTATTTACACAAGAAAAAAATGAAATTGTAGTTTCTTTTTTTCAAATGAGTACATCAGACTGGGTATTTCTATTTTTATTAGCTTCGGTTTGTACAGCATATGCTTTTATAGGCTCTGTACATGTAATGAGATACTTAAGCCCCTACACGGTAATGTTAACCACCAATTTAGAACCCGTTTATGGAATCTTACTAGCTTTTATTATCTTTGGAGAATCAGAAAAAATGAATCCCCAATTTTACTACGGAGCCCTTATTATTCTTGGCACGGTGCTACTTAATGGCATATTTAAAAACAGGAAAGGCAAAAATTAGGCAAAACTATAGGTAACATTACCGAGTAAGTTTTTATATTTGTCCGCTAACCCTAGTAAAAAAAATATATTCTTATTATGGAATATTTAGAATTTGAACTCCCCATAAAAGAGCTTGAAGAGCAATTCAAAAAAGCTTGTGCTATTGGTGAAGAAAGTGATGTAGATGTAACTGACACCTGTAAGCAGATTGAAAAAAAACTAAAGGATACCAAAAAGGAAATATACAAAAACCTTACTCCCTGGCAACGCGTTCAGTTATCCAGGCATCCATCTAGACCTTATACCTTAGATTATATAGACGCTATTTGCGGAGAGTCTTTTTTAGAATTACATGGAGATCGTAATGTAAAGGATGACAAGGCAATGATCGGAGGCTTAGGAAAGATCGGTGACCAGAGTTTCATGTTTATAGGTCAACAAAAAGGATACAATACCAAAACAAGACAATATCGTAATTTTGGTATGGCTAATCCTGAAGGATATAGAAAAGCATTGCGCTTAATGAAAAGTGCAGAAAAATTTGGAGTTCCTGTAGTGAGTTTTATAGATACTCCAGGAGCTTACCCAGGATTAGAAGCAGAAGAACGCGGACAAGGTGAAGCTATTGCTCGCAATATACTTGAAATGACCCGATTAAAAGTACCCGTAATTGTAATCATTATTGGAGAAGGTGCCAGTGGTGGAGCCTTGGGAATCGGTGTTGGAGACAAAGTATTGATGTTAGAAAACGCATGGTATTCTGTAATTTCTCCAGAAAACTGTTCTTCAATTTTATGGAGAAGCTGGGAGCAAAAAGAACTTGCCGCAGAAGCATTGAAACTTACGGCCAAGGATAGTGTTAAACTAAAGGTAGTTGATGAAATTATCAAAGAACCTTTGGGAGGTGCTCATAGTGATAGAAAAGTGACCTTTAAAACTGTTCGAGATAAAATTTTGGCTTCGTACGAAGAAATAAAAAACTTATCACCAGAAGATTTGATCAAAAATCGTATGGAAAAATATGCTAACATGGGAGACTTTAAAGGGTAACCCCTAAGAAAACACTTACTGACCAAATCTGAAGTTCGTAGCTTCAGATTTTTTTATACTTATTAACAGTAAAATAAACTTATTAACAGCTTATTTGTTAAAGACTGGTGGACATTCGTATCTTTACAAGTAAGTATATCTCTTTACAATTTTTTTACATTCGTAGTCATGGAAAAAGTACAGCAAACTCAGCAAGTTAATTACGGTCGGGGGAACGTAATTTCGCTAGAGAAAGGAAAAATACCTCCTCAAGCAGTTGATTTAGAGGAAGTTGTGCTTGGAGCAATGATGATTGACAAAAAGGGCGTTGACGAAATTATTGACATACTTAATCCCGATGTTTTTTATAGGGAAGCACATCAATACATTTTTGAAGCTATCTTTAAACTCTTTGAAAACTCTGAGCCAATTGACTTATTAACGGTTTCAACTCAGCTAAAAAAAGATGCAAAATTAGAATTAGCAGGCGGAGATTATTATTTGGTACAATTAACCCAAAAAGTAGCTTCATCTGCTCATATAGAGTTTCATGCAAGGATTATATTACAAAAATATATCCAACGAAGTTTAATTAAAATATCGAACGAAATTATAGAAGAGTCTTATGACGAAACGACCGATGTTTTTGATCTTCTGGATATGGCAGAATCCAAATTATATGAAGTTACTCAAGGAAATATAAAAAGATCCACAGAAAGTGCTCAAAATCTTGTTATACAAGCAAAAAAGAAGATACAGGAAATATCAAACAAAGAAGGATTAAGTGGAATTCCATCTGGCTTCGATAGGCTGGATAAGTTAACTTCGGGTTGGCAGCCAAGTGATTTGATCATCGTGGCTGCCCGTCCGGGTATGGGAAAAACAGCACTTACCCTATCTATGGCAAGAAACATGGCCGTGGGACAAAATATACCTGTAGCGTTCTTCTCTCTAGAGATGTCATCTGTACAGTTAATTACACGTTTAATTTCATCTGAAACAGGACTGTCTTCAGAAAAACTACGTACTGGTAAACTCGAAAAACATGAATGGGAACAACTTAATGTAAAAGTTAAAGATCTAGAAAAAGCGCCTTTGTTTATAGATGATACACCATCTTTATCAATTTTCGACCTTAGAGCAAAAGCAAGACGATTATCCTCACAACATGGTATTCGAATGATCGTTATAGATTATTTACAGTTAATGACCGCAGGAGGAACGGGTAAAAATGGAAATCGTGAACAGGAAATTTCTACTATTTCTCGTAACTTAAAAGCATTGGCAAAAGAACTAAGTGTACCAGTAATTGCGCTTTCTCAGTTATCTCGTGCTGTGGAGACACGTGGAGGCAGCAAAAGACCTTTACTTAGTGACCTTAGGGAATCTGGAGCAATTGAGCAGGATGCTGATATTGTATCCTTTATTTATCGTCCCGAATACTATAAAATTGATGAGTGGGATGATGAAGAAAGATCTCCAACACAAGGGCAAGGAGAATTTATTGTAGCAAAGCACCGTAATGGTGGTTTAGAGAATATTAGGTTAAAATTCATCGGACATTTAGGTAAATTTGATAACTTAGATGATTTTAGTACTCCGTTTGAGTTTCATTCTAAAATGAACGAAGGTGAAAACAAGGAAGAACCTTTTGATACAAGTCACCTACCTAGTGCAGATGAAGCTTTTGGAAGTAGTTTGAATGATTCTAACAATGATGAGGATGAAGTACCGTTCTAATATAGAGCGGTAAGATTAAGATTTGGATATTTTACACAATCTCAATCTCACATTTCTCTATAAATAGAACTTATGTTTACAATAACATCATATTATATGAGATTTTTTACGACTGTTGTTTGCTTTCTTTTAGCAATACAGTCGTATGCTTCTTATATATTAATTCCAATGGACGCAGAAAGTCAACAAAACCATTTAAAAGCGTATGGTATCACCTATTGGACGCTAAGTAATGACTTAAAAGTAAAATGGCTTTTAAACTATAGAGGCGGATCTTTTCTCATGCCAGATACCGAAACCATCAGAAAAGAATGTACCATTCGAGGGGTATCCTATGAAATTATTAGCGATGCCGAAACAAATGAAATTCTTGAGGAAGTCGAAAGCCCTTCTCAAAACATGGAAGCTGTTGTTTTAGAAAAGGCGCCCAAAATAGCAGTATATTCTCCTAAGGGAAATCAACCCTGGGATGATGCCGTAACTATGGTATTAACATTTGCAGAAATTCCTTATACCACTATCTACGACAAAGAAGTTTTAGAAGACAATCTTATTTTGTACGATTGGTTGCATTTACATCATGAAGATTTTACAGGTCAATATGGTAAATTCTATGGTCGCTATAGAGCGACCCCCTGGTATATAAAAGAAAAAGCCTTGGCAGAAAAGTCAGCCAAAGAACTTGGTTTTCAAAAAGTTTCTGAACAAAAACTTGGAGTTGTTTTAAAAATTAGAGATTATGTTGTAGGAGGTGGATTTATGTTTGCCATGTGCAGTGCTACCGATAGTTTTGAAATCGCATTGGCTGCAGAAGGTATAGACATATGCGAACCTATGTTTGATGGAGACCCAAGTGAACCCGGATACCAATCCAAAATAGACTACACAAAAACGTTTGCTTTTAAGAACTTTACACTAGAACGTAACCCAAGGATATATGAGTTTTCATCTATAGATATGACCAGAAATCGTCGTATCCCAAAAACAACCGATTATTTTACCTTAATGGATTTTTCTGCAAAATGGGATCCTATTCCAACGATGCTCTGCCAAAATCATACGGCTCTGGTAAAAGGATTTATGGGACAAACAACCGCATACAACCCAAATGAAATAAAATCTAACGTATTAGTACTTGGAGAAAACAAAACTAATAATGAAGCAAGGTATATTCACGGAATCAAAGGAAAAGGTTTTTTTACATTTTACGGAGGGCACGATCCCGAAGATTATCAACACTTTGTAGGCGACCCTAAGACCGAACTAGAGCTACACCCCAACTCACCGGGATATCGACTCATACTAAACAATGTCCTGTTTCCTGCTGCAAAAAAGAAAAAGCAAAAAACTTAAATAAGTTTTAGATAGTAACATCACTATAAACCGTGATTCATTTGTCTACCCGCTTTTCTAATTTTGTAAGCATAAATACTTCGAAGAAAGTAGCTAATTAAAAACTATATGACTAAAAAAGTATTGATGATATTAATTACCGTTTTTATAGTTCTGGCAGTAATAGTCGTTTTAGGCATTTATGGGATATACCGCTTTTTAAGCTCCAATCGATTAGGTGAATTAATAAACGAAGAAAAGTCTAGTTCTTATTATTATAACCCAAAAGAAAAAAAGACTATTTATAGCCCGATGGGAAATTGGTTCGAGCTAGGAAAAACCGAAATGAATGTTGATCATGCTACTTTTCAGGTTTTGGCTGAGAATTATGCTAAAGATCAAAACCATGTTTACCATAAGTATACGACTATTGACTTTGATGTAGATATTCCTTCTTTTGAAATCAAATATGATTTTGTACCTATGGACAAAAACCATGTATACGTTATGAATGGTTTTTATTTTTCTGAAAATTCTAAAGAAGGACTTACCATTTTGGAAGATGCAGATCCTAACAGTTATATACAGTTAAATTATCATTGTGCCAAAGATCAAAACCATGTATACTTCTATAATAAAAAAGTACCAGATATTGAGGTAGCAACTTTTGAAATACTAAATGACAATTTCATGAAAGATACTCACTTTGTATGCTACTTTAATGAAGAAAAGATCATGCACAAAATCAATGCAACTGCAAAAAACACCCAAAGCTTACCACATGATTATATACGAGATGATAAAAATATATTTGCCTATAGATATTATGTAGGAAACAATCTAACAGATATTGTAGATAGCATCATTACAATTCCGTTTAAAGATGCGACAACAATTGTTGTACACAGCGAGAAATACTTAAGTACAGATAATATAGTATATTTTGATGCTTTAGCAATTGATGGAATCGACGCCACCACTTTTGAATTTATTAATGGTGATTGGGCAAAAGACAAAAACAATATTATTGCATCAGGAGAAATTATGGAAGGAGGAGATGTTGAAACGTTTACATTTGATGAAAACCTGTTTAGATATAAAGATAAAAACTTCATCTATGATTATGATAATGGCAAGTTAATCAAGAAACCACGTAAAAAATAGTAGTTTATAATGCTTAGCTAAAAAATTACTATAGAAGGTTTAAATAGTGTAAAAGATACCTATTATTAAAGTTTGACTTATCATCGATCTATTTATAACAATCTTTTAAATAGGCAAAGCGACTTTTTTATTAATTAAGTTAATTATAAATTAAATCACGTTAGGTATTCGTTTTAATGCGACTAAAGCATTTCAAAATTTCAAACGTCATCTTATTATGAAAAGATTACCATTAATTTTATTAGTGTTTACATTGATAATTTCATGTAAACAAGAAACAAAAACAGAAAAAACGACTGCGGCTTCAACAGAAAAAAAAGAAGAAATCATACCTGATCATAGCAATACTTTCCCAAAAGATATTGCTGCCGTTTTTGAGGCCCATGGAGGAATCCATAAATTTGATCAAATGAATACATTGGTCTTCGAAATAGCCAATCCAAAAGGAGCAGAAAAGCACACCACAGATCTTAAAACACGCCATGCACGTATAGAAACAGACAAGTTTGCTCTAGGGTTTGATGGTGATGAAGCCTGGCTAGAACAAGACTCTACCTATTTTAAAGGAAACCCTCGCTTTTACCATAACTTAATGTTCTATTTCTATGCTATGCCATTTGTACTAGGAGATAATGGAATTACTTTTGAAAAAGTTGATGATCTAAAGGTTGATACGACTTCTTATCCAGGATATAAAATAACCTATGGGCAAAATATTGGAGATTCACCAAAAGACAATTATTTTTTATATTATGATGAAGCTTCCAAAAAAATGAAATTTTTGGGATATACTGTTACATTTTTCAGTAAGGAAACTAGTGAAAAAATTAGTTTAGTAGAATATGCCGACTGGAACGAGGTAAATGGCCTCCTATTACCCAAAACTCTAAAATGGAGAACCTATGAAAATGGAGTTGTTGGAGATGTAAAAAGTGAAAAACACTTTGTAAATGCATCTATTAAAAAAGAAAAGCCTACCTCATCACTATTTAAAAAACCAATTCAGAAAGATGAGCAACCTCAATAGTTTCGAATACTATTTATAAAAGTCCTGAATCTTCAACTTTATAAAGATTTAGGACTTATGTCAAATAAATATGGTGCTCCTGCACACTGCGGGGGATCAACATCAAAAAATATAATGCTCCTGCGCACCGCGGGGGATCAACATCAAAAAATATAATGCTCCTGCACACTGCAGGAGATCAATATCAAAAAATATAATGTTCCTGCACACTGCAGGAGATCAATATCAAAAAATATAATGCTCCCGCCAGCCGCTAGCTATTGCTTCATTTTATTTAGCTTTATATTTATCACGATATCTTTTCCATAGCTTTGTCTGGTGGCTCTCTAAACTGATTTCGCGTCCTTGAATAAATGCCTTTTCTAATTGATTGGTTCTCATATCTAATGCATCTCCTAAAGAAATAAATAACGTAGCATCTTTACCAATTTCTAGCGTACCAGTAAAATTATCAATCCCTAGAATTTTTGCACTATTACCTGTTATTAATTGCAATGCTTTTTCTTTATCCAAACCATGAGCTGCTACCGTTCCTGCCTGAAATGGCAAGTTTCTTGCATTGGCTCTTTCCATTTGTCCACTATTTTGTATGGCAACTAATACACCTTTATCCATTAATAGTTTTGCATTTTTATAGGGTAAATCATAATCCTCATCTTCTAACTTTGGATTACTATGTGTCCTAGTTATTAAAACCGATATATTGTTTTTCTTTAACTGATCTGCTACTTTATACCCTTCATAAGCACCTACTAGCACTATCTTTTTAAAACTATGTTTTTTTGAAAAATTAATTACATCCACAATTCCTTTTTCAGAATTAACATGAACAAACAACGTTTTGGTCCCATTAAACAATCCTTTCATAGCCAAATATGGCAAATCACCTTCTAATTCTGGGTTATTTAGTTGGGTAGTTGCATATGACTGGTTTATAAAATCCTCTAGCTCCGTCACTTGTTTTACATATTCTTTATTAGGCTTATATCCAGCATCCTCTCCTAACCACCAACGTCCTCTTTTATATATGCTTGGCCAATTAATATGTATTCCATCATCCATTTTTAGAACTGCATCTTCCCAATTCCAGGCATCTAACTGTACAATCGACGATGTTCCTGATATTCTTCCCCCTCTCGGGGTTACTTGAGCTATCAGCACTCCATTTGGACGCATACTCTCTACAATTTTACTCTCGGCATTGTATGCGATGATACTTCTTATATGAGGATTAAAAGTACCTATTTCACTATCATCATCGGTTGCTCTTACGGCTCCAATCTCTACCAAACCTAAAGTAGAATTAGGCGCAATAAAACCGGGATACACATGCTTTCCAGAAGCATCTATTACTTTACCTTTTACAGAAATTGCGCTCCTGTCCCCAATAGCAATTATCTTACCTTGCTCAAAGACAATACTACTGTTTTCTATAACTTCACCATTTCCTATATGTGCTATAGCTCCAACAATAGTAATGGTTTCACTTTGTGACTTTGCCGGAGTTTGTTGCGCTATTATTTTCCCAACAGAAAAAACCATCAACAATATTATGTATATTATTTCCTTCATCATCTTATTTAATTAATGGTTTCTAAAGTTTCACATTCAAAATGCTGCTTTTCCTTTTTCTTTGCTGGTTGGGTTTTAAGACCACTATTTTTTGCTTTCAACAACATTGCAGATAATTTATTTCTTTCTCGAGCAATAGACTTTCTCATTATTTTATCCTTTTCAAGATCAAAATACACAGCTCCTTCTATAATAGTTTTTTCAGCTTTGGCATAAATTGATAATGGATGGTCTGTCCAGAGTACAATATCAGCATCTTTTCCTACTTTAATGCTTCCTACACGGTCGTCGATATGCAATAATTTGGCGGGATTAAGAGTTACAAATTTTAATGCTTCTTCTTCACTAACTCCCCCGTACTTTATAGATTTTGCTGCTTCTTGATTTAAACGTCTCGACATTTCTGGATCGTCACTGTTAATAGCAGTCAAAACACCTTGGTTGTGCATAATGGCAGCATTATAAGGTATTGCATCATTTACCTCGAACTTATAAGCCCACCAATCAGAAAAAGTAGAACCGCCTACCCCATGTTTGACCATTTTATCTGCAACTTTATACCCTTCTAGAATATGTGTAAAGGTATTTATCCTGAAATCAAATTTTTCTGCAACCTTCATTAACATATTAATTTCACTTTGTACATAAGAGTGGCAACTAATATAACGTTGACCAATCAATATTTCTGCCAGCGTTTCCAATTCTACATCTTTGCGATATGGTTTTTTGCTGTTTTTAAGTTTATGATAGGCTTTGGCTCTGGTAAAATAATCCATATATAATTGCTCGACCCCCATTCTTGATTGCGGAAAACGACTAAAACTTTGCCAATTACTCTGTTTTACATTTTCACCAAGTGCAAACTTTATAAATTTGGGAGCATTAGAAAACAAAAGATTGTCTGCATTTTCTCCCCATTTAAGTTTTAATATAGCCGATCTACCTCCAATAGGGTTTGCAGAACCATGAAGAATCTGAATAGACGTTACTCCCCCCGCCAAATTGCGATAAATATTTATATCATCCGGAGAAATAACATCTTCTATAGTTACCTCTGCAGAAGAGTTATGTCCTGCTTCATTGATAGCTGCTGCTGCAATATGAGAATGTTCATCTACAATACCTGCTGTAATATGTTTCTCTGTAGCATCAATAACTTTAGCATTTCCAGCATTAAGGTTTTTACCAATTGCATTAATTTTTCCGTTTTTAATCAACACATCGGTATTTTTTAAAATACCATCTGTTTCATTAGTCCAAACGGTTGCATTCTTAAATAGCATATCTTCTTGCAATGGTAGCTGAGTAAGACCATATCCTACATTAGGGTATGTTACTTTAACAATTTCTGGTTTCTCTTCTTTATGGTTTGTTGCTTTATTCTCTTTTTTTCCTTTATTAACCTTCTCTTTTTTCTTCGCAGTAAAAGTACTTACAAGCCCGTTTGGCAAAATGGCTTTACCTTTTAGTAAATCAACTCCTTCAACTACAGAAGATACCAATCTAGTAAATTGTGTTTTAGTAGTATCTACATCGGTAAAGGTAATAGATATCCAATCATTTGTATAAGTCATTTTTGTACCCAACTTACTATCTCCTAGCTTTATTTCGGCTTTTGGTTTGGAGGGTTTTCCCGAAATCGATAGATCATACACTTTTCCTGCAATAGTAAGGTCATACTTTCCTGTAAGATCAATAATATCCATATCATGAATAACATTTTTATGACCTTGCACCCAATTTTCATAAATAACATTCTCTTTAGAAAACAATTCTCCTTTTGTTATCAAAAAATTAGCGTAACTCCCTTTTTTAATACTTCCTAAAAGGTCACTTTTTCCCAATATTTTTGCAGGAACTGTCGTAAGAGCTGCAATGGCTGTTTTTTTATCCAAGCCATATTCTATCGCTTTTTTTATACGGCTTTTTAGGTCTGTTATCTTTTTTAAATTATGAGTAGTAAAAGAAAAAGTAATATTATTTTTTGATAATACTGAAGGGTTTGAAGGAGCTTGATTCCAATGTCGCATATCCCCAAGGCTTAACATATTTGCCATAAAAGGGTCTGAAACATCATAGGCTTCAGGAAAATTTAAAGGAATTATATACTTAGCGTTCGTATTTTTAACCTCGTTTATTCTTGCATATTCATCTCCTCCACCCACAAGAATATATTGTGTATTAAATTGATCACCTATTTTATCTGCTCTAAAACCATTTATTCTACTTTCTGCATCAAATATCTGTGGTAAATTCTTATTTTTATTAAAAGCTTCCAACGCCAAATCTTTATTTTTTGCATTACCAAGTTGATACCAGGTTGCATCATGGTATAGCTGCCTTAGTAATGCAATCCCTCCCATTAGCGAGGTAGGATATAATTGTTTACTTTTTTTACTTTTCTCAAAAGAGAAAAACTGTGCAGAGCGTTCACTTATTATACGATCTCCCTGTGTCCCATGACTATTTAAAGCTATTAGAGCACCGGTGCCTCTTACAATACCATCTGGCATATGTGTATGAAGCACCCCAAATCCTTCTTTTATATATTCTTCTGCTTTTTTGGTGTTGTATTTAAAATGAGTCAATGCATCGGTTTCGGGTCGTATATGATCATTCCAATAATATCCTTCTCTAGAAGAACCATATTGAGGATTACCCGACCATGGGCTTCCTCCTTTACCTTTGGGTTTTTGAACTCCAAAATTCGTAAAAGGATCTATAAAAGAAGGATAAATATGCTTTCCTTTAAGATCAACTATCACGCTATTTGAAGGAATCGATACCGAAGTACCAACAGTAATTATTTTTCCTTTCTGAATTATTAATGTTCCATTTTTAATTTCGGTATCAGGAGTCGTATGTATAACCGCATTTTTAAAAACTGTAAAATTTGATTTCGAAGTATGTACTCCATCATTTTTCGGAAAATATTCTTGTGCTTTCAAATTCGCAATTACACAAACTAAAGCAAGCAATGCTATTTTTTTTCTCATATGATTTATTGTAAACAGATTTTAAAGATACTTTTTGACAAAGAAAAGCATAGGTAATTAATAATTATTTAACAAGAAGGTCAAATACAATTTTGATTAATCATTTTTGTCAATTATGCGTAAACTATTTTATACAAAAAAAAGGCTTTCGATACCGAAAGCCTCTTTTAAAATTTATATCATAATAGTTTAGAATGGTTTTATTCACTCTTAACTTCTTTATCATCAGAATCTAAATGATTATTTATCCCATCACCATCATCGTCATAAAACGTAATTTCATCTAGCGTTATTACTCCGTCATTATTACTATCTACCACTTTAATTTCATTTTTTGTAGGCGTACCATCATTATCATCATCAGCATCAGAATAATCAGAAAAATTATCTCCATCTGTATTATCATCTGTATCTGATATCAATAATCTATCATTATCTATATCTTCAAGGTATGAAGGTATTCCATCAGCATCGTGATCAGATTGATTTACTTCATATAACTGTATATTAAAAACCAACGGTGTGTAAGCAGTAATCCCCACAGGAGGTTGATTAAAATATCCCAGGCCAGAAGGTATAAAAACAGTAATATTACCATAATCATCATTATACTTTACGGTTCCATCAGCATTTTCACTAAAACCAGAAGCTCCTCTATAATCTACTAATGATTCTCTCCACCCTTCTATAACTGTTGTTTGATCGAACCAAACAGGACTTACTCTATTATCAAAGACTCTTCGATCCAGATCATTATTATCCACAGGATCCTTATCATCGATAATACCATCATTATCTGTATCTATTTTACCCGCATCTAATCCATCAATACCATCATCATCTGCATCACTATTATCGGCAATACCATCTCCATCTTTATCAGGGCGCGTACTTGCTCCACTGGCTAGCTCATTTCCATCATCATCAGAGTCCACATCAGCAATATTTGGTATCCCATCTGCATCCCTATCTTCATTGTCATATAACTCTTCTCCTTTATAAGTCACCAAAGTAGAATCGGCAAATGTTGGTTTTTCCTTCTCGGTAGCACCACCTGCAATTTTAAGAACATAAAGTTTGTATTCTACACCATCTCTATTAATTGTTTTGGTTTCTAGTAATCCCGTTTCACTAATTGGTGTTTTATCGGCATTATCACCTGCAATGGTATCAAATTGTCTTGTTACATATTCGATTTGCCCATCGTTGTTAAGATCTACTTCTACATCCACATAAAAATGAGTATCGAAATAAGCTTGAAGTTTTGCATCGTCTGTTTTTTGTTGTTCAGCCCTATCTCGAGGAGGTATAATAGTAGGTTCATTATCACCATCATCATCTTTATTACAACTAAATAAAGTTATTATAGTAAGCCCAGCGGCATAAATATAATTTCTTACTTTCATCTGATTACTTTTTTGAAGGCGCAAGATACAATTTTCTTGTACTTTTGTTTTATTATTTACTAGAGATTACTTCTTTTTAAATCTTTTTTATGCGAATTGATAAATATTTATGGTCTGTCAGGTATTACAAAACTCGAAGTATTGCCACCAAAGCATGCAAGGAGGGTAAGGTTCGAGTAAATGAACAGATTGTTAAACCGTCTAGAGAGGTTTATCCTACCGATAAGATTACTGTACGCAAAAATCAGATTAATTATGAACTTGTCGTACTTGACACCCCTGATAATCGAATAGGAGCAAAATTAGTCGACATTTATCGTAAAGACACCACTCCGAAAGAAGCGTTGCAAAAATTAGACCTTTTAAAATATTCGAAAGATTATTATCGAAAAAAAGGGACGGGAAGACCTACCAAAAAAGATAGAAGAGATATCGACGATTGGTTTATTGATGATTCACATAAAGATAGTGAAGAATGAACCCAAACAAAAATTACTGGAAAAGTCGCTACCAAAACCAACAAACAGGGTGGGACATTGGTTTTGTTTCTCCTCCTATTGCACATTATTTTGATCAATTAGTAAATTATAATCTCAAAATACTTATTCCTGGCTGTGGAAATGCGTATGAAGCAGAATACCTTTATCGTAAAGGATTCAAAAACGTATTTGTGCTTGACATTGCCAATGAGGCTCTAGAAAGCTTTAAAAAGCGATTTCCAGATTTTCCTTCAGAAAATATAATCTGCGCAAATTTTTTTGAATATCATGATACTTTTGATTTAATTATTGAACAAACATTTTTTTGTGCACTTGCACCCGATCAAAGAAATAGTTACATTACTAAAATAAAAAGCCTTTTGGCACCCAAAGGAAAGTTAATAGGTGTTTTATTTTCAAGAGAATTTGAAAATGAAGGACCTCCTTTTGGAGGCACTAAGAATCAATATAAATTACTTTTTACAAAGCATTTTTATATAAAAACACTTGAAACATGTTATAATTCTATAGATGCACGCATGGGTAACGAACTCTTTTTTATATTTGAAAATTCAAAATAAATACTCTATACAAAAGTATTTATTTCGAATTTATTTTGTTTTTCTAACATCTTTCAACATTCTAAAAATATGCAAACCGATCTTACTAACATCATTCTTACTCATGAGCAAATACAACATAAAATTAGACGCATTGCTTATCAGATCTATGAATCTAATGTTGATGAAAAAGAAATTGTAATTGCGGGGATTGCCGAAAACGGGTATATTTTTGCACAGCGATTGAAAGCTATTTTAGAAAATATTTCTGAAATCAAGGTCATTTTATGCCAGGTAACCATGAATAAAAAATCACCTCATAATACGGTAAAAACATCTATTGAAGCAAATGAATACCAAAATAAGCCTATTGTACTTGCCGATGATGTTCTTAATTCTGGTACAGCGCTAATATATGGTGTAAAGCATTTTCTTAATGTTCCTTTAACCCGATTTAAAACAGCTGTGTTAGTAAACCGAAATCATAAAAAATACCCTATTAAAGCAGATTTTAAAGGCATTTCTCTTTCTACTTCCTTACACGAGCATGTTGTGGTCAAGTTTGGAGAAGAAGATATGGCGCTTTTAAAATAAAAGCTCTATAATCTCTTCTGAGATCTGATCTGCATTTTTTGCATCGGTTATCACTTTATAATTTGCTTGATTATAATAGAAGGCTCGTTCGAACAGATGTTTTCTAATAAAATCTTTAAGCTCTTCTGTGGCTTGGGTATGACTAATTAATGGGCGTTTATTCTTTTCTTTAAAAAGTCGATTGACCAATTCATCTAATGAAGTTTGCAAATACACACTTTTCACATTTTCATTTTTTAAAACGATTTCGAGATTATTTCCAAAACATGGAGTACCACCTCCCAAAGAAATCACAGTGCTATTTTTTGCCTTTAAAACCTCATTAAGGTATAAAGATTCCTTTTTTCTGAAATAAATCTCTCCATGATCTTTAAAAATTTCTGAGATTGATTTTTCTTCTTGAATTTCTATAAAATCATCCAAATCCAAATAATCAAATTTTATTTTTTTAGCTAAATCATTACCTATCAATGATTTTCCGCTACCCATATAACCAATTAGCACTATATTCATACGCCCAAAATTAATTAGATAATACTCAAAAAAAAACTTCACGAAAAAAAAATGTAAAAATATCTCGATTTCTTCTTGAAAAATAAATTAATGATAGTATATTTGCACCCGCATTCAAGGAAAGAATGTATGACCTGGTAGCTCAGTTGGTAGAGCATCTCCCTTTTAAGGAGAGGGTCCTGGGTTCGAGCCCCAGCCCGGTCACTAAAAAAATAAACATTAATTATTTTGTTTATTTAGTTCTTTAAAAATATTTGATAATTTATTATCTATGACCTGGTAGCTCAGTTGGTAGAGCATCTCCCTTTTAAGGAGAGGGTCCTGGGTTCGAGCCCCAGCCCGGTCACTAAAAAGTATCGTATTTTTGTACGGTACTTTTTTAGTTTTATACTATCTTGTAATGGTATTTATATTGCCCAGGTGCTGGAACTGGTAGACAGGCATGGTTGAGGGCCATGTGTCCATTAGGGCGTGCGGGTTCGACTCCCGCTCTGGGCACAAACCATAACCGTAACACACTAAAAAAGGTGTTTACGGTTTTTTTATTGCTCATTTAGACAACCATTAGAGATAATAGCAACACAATTAGCTGTAGTTTTTTTTAATTACGCACTCTATAAGTAATATTTCTATTGGTAATTACAGTACGTGTTCCTATTGCCAAAGTATATCTTACATTATTAGAAAACGATGTTACACCTATAAAACCATAAACATTACTTCCTAATGAAACAGCATTAAAAATTGGAGTTTCATCGTTAAAAACTCCATCATTATCGGTATCTACCAATAACCTTAAATCTGATGCTGTAATGGTTCCCAATCCGGTAAGGTCAAATCTAATATCTACACTTCCAACATCAACTGTAGCTCCAAATGTATTAACTTCACTTATTCTCCATACTCTATCTAATCTATTAACAATCTTTGCAGGGATATCTGTTGAATTACTGAATAGTAAACTCCCATTATCATGACCCCACATCAAAAACTCATTATTATCTAAATTTCCGGGATTAAGTATTCTCACAATTCCAGTTCCCTGTGAATCTGCATGAAGGTTACTCGCATCCATTCTACCAATACCTGCAACATCAAAATCATAATTACCTGCTGCTATATCGTCTTCATTGTAAACATTTACAGGAATTGAAATACTGGCATATTTGGCGCTTAAATAATTATCCACGATTATTGTTTGTGCAGTATTAAGGCTGTTATTATAAAGTATTACTTCAAAAAAATCTCCACTTGCCTCATCAGCACCAGTAAAATTCCTACCTATTCTATCATATGGTAATCCTGTAGTTGTAGAACCTATATTCAAAACTTGAGTGATGGCATTTACCCTTACATTAAGGTTTGCCGAACCGCTTGTTTTATGATAGGACATTATAGCGTTTTGATTAAATGGGGAATTAATTGTGGTCGTGTAATCGGCTATTCCATATCTCGTAAATCCCACTCTGCCAGTGTTAGACCATTGTTCTACTCTTAATGAAGTTGTTGTATTATCAAATAAAGAATGTGAACTTCCTGTATTAACAGGGGTTGTAACAAAATAGGCACTTGCATTAGAAAAAGTCCCTGTAATTGTACCATTCATAAATTGAGGTGTTGCCAGACTAGAGTTAAAATTAACTGCATTAAAAACTCCAGAAGTATTGTAGGTTGGTCGATTTGCTCCTGCTTGATTAAAGTTATTATTGTTTCCACTAGCATCTGACCATTGGGATATTGCTGTTCCATTTAATGGATTATCAGTAAGATCCCTATCCGCATCAACATCATCAGATCTCAACCATATCATAAGCGAAGAGGTTCCGTCAGAAGTCCCTACACCTCCGGGTCCTGTTTGTGTATATCCAGAAAAAGGATTGACAACAAAAAATGAAAGGCACAAGATGCTGTTTAAAAGAATTTTATGAAGGCATATCATTATAAGGTAATTTATGATAAAAATAAATCTAATTATTCTGAAAATCAACAAACAAACAGTAGTAAAACAAGAGGGTCTTAACAGAAATCTTTCTTTAAAAAGCAAAAAAAGAAGTTGTTCGGTATGAAGGTGTACACCTTATACAGCCGAGCAAGGTTGCAAATAGCATACACTTCTCTAAAGCGTTTTGGGAACTTACACACGGTATGATGTACACAAGAATGAACAGATGAGCGAAGAACAAAACGCCAGACAAAATTTTTGAGATTTTATAACTAAAATACCATCATTAGAGTTAAGGTCGAGGCAATGAGCCTTGATAATACATCTTTACAGGCACATACTGATGGTACTGGTGCTTAAAAAAAGGTAAAAAATCACTATAAAAATGACTATTCTAATCTCATATCACTTTTTCAAATACCACTTATTCCTTTCTCTTGCATATTTCTTATCCCCAAATCGAATAGACCTTGTTAATCTAAATGCTTCTAAAAAAATTGCTTCTATACTTGTTTTTGATTTTGGTTGCTGACAACCATTAAACATAAACACTCCATTGTTTAGAATAATACTATTATTTCTATGATCTATAATTTCGAGATATCCTTTACTAAATGATTTTTGAATGAAATCTTTGATCAGAAGCTGATTAATTTTCATAAGCGACAGGTTTACGGAGTTATTTTTATTCTTATAAAGGGGGGAGAATTCCTATTCAATATAATCAAAATATTTGAGAATTAAGGAGCTAAACAAAAAAATAAAACATATTCTGATCAATTATTAATTCATGGTTACACCTATTAGCCACTAATTTACAGGCAAAACTATTTATACTCCTAAAGCAACTCTAATACCTCCTTTTATTCGTCTTTTAGTAATCTTCATAGCCAACATCTCTTGTTATGTTTACACCTACCTTATTTTTAGGATTTAGCCGCTCATAAACATCATATTCAAATTTACCCTAAATCTGTTTCATTTTTTTTAGAATCGTTCGTATACAGATCACAAAAAATAATTAAATACATATTCTAGCATAAGTTAGTGGTAGAAGCAGAAGACTGGAAGCTTTTTTCTTTGAACATTTTTAAATATTAAAACCAACTTTTCTTCAACAAAAAAGACTGCCAAAAGGCAGTCTTTTTTGTATTTATAAAACTCATTTTTATTCTAACTCATTACTAAGGTTTTTTAAACCATTGATTTCGTTCTCTAATAAACTCATCCTCTCCCAATTTCACAAACCTTGTTAACCTAAAAGCTTCTATAAAAACTGCCTCTATACCCGATTTTGATTTTGGTTGAGTATACCCATTAAATTTAAATACGCCGTTTTCAAGTACTAAAACATTTCTTCTATGATCTGTAATTTGAATATATCCATCATCAAATGACTTCTGTACGTATTCTCTTATTAAACTTTCGTTGATCTTCATTATTTAATCTCAATGTATAAAGCTATCAATCCAATAACCTACACAAATATTACTCAATAAAAATCAATTTCAAAAAATTCTAGTCAAAAACTAACCTCTATTTAGATTAATATTTTATTTTCTCTTATAATTAGAATATTTTCCTTGTATGTTTTACTACACAAATCTTAAAATCCACCATTACCTGCACTATAAAACATCTTAACAAGCATAATTAATACATTACAAAATAAGAGAATCTATTCTTTCCTATTCTAGCAATAATCTATCAAGTGTTTCTCTCACCTTGCTTGTATTCCAATCGGCTGCTCCAACTTTATTTATTACAATTGTTCCATCTTTACCTATCACATAGGTAGTAGGTAGTGATTTTCCTATAAAAGGCTTAGGGGTTTGTGATAAAGACCTATAGATAGGATAATAGTAATTTTTATCTTCCATAAATTTATTAAGCTCTGGATCATCATCCATAGTAATAAAAAGAAAGACTACTTTGTCTTTGTAATCATTGTATAACTTTTGCAATGATGGCATTTCTGCAATACATGGAGGGCACCAGGTAGCCCAATAGTTAATTAACACAACTTTGCCTTTGGCTATATCAAAATTAATTGATTCTGTATTTACTCCATGTAACTTCCAGTCATAGGATGAAACCTTAACCCTCTCCTCAACATTTACCAGACCAGGACTAAAGGAAAAGATTCTTGTTAAGACTATTTGCATCATTCCTCTGGTATTAGGTATAAAAAACAGCACCAAAAGAATTACAAAAACAGTATTAGAAATATTTTTTTTATTGAATTTCATAAGCTGTATAAATAGATTGAATTTATATATGATATGCTTCGCTTTTTTGAACTTTAATATGAACAAATAATACAATCATATAAGACATACAAATGTAAATAAATCAGTCTTTATAGAGCTAAAGGATTACAGAATAAGTTAGGAGTTAAATAAAATAAAGCGCAACCAAATATTGGTTACGCTTTATAAACAAACAACGATTATTATATTTTTATCTAGACACGCTTCCTGTTGGGAAAGATGCTTGATTTACCGAAAAATCGTAACTCACTGGTGCCGTATCTGTTCCTGCCGTACCAACTAATGGTTTTAAAGAAAATGGTGCTGCAGAGTTATCTGGATCAGGTTCTACTGAAATAACTACCGTTTTTTCTCTTACATCCAAAGGAAAGGTTACTCCACTTGGTGCATTTCTAAAAAAGTCCTCTCCTGGTAATTGAGGACCATTTGAAGCTGTCTCGCTAAATCCATCAGCTGCTCCTACATTATCATCTTCTCTATCTCCTGCAACAAACGTTCCTGTAGAAACAGGCACTCCTTCTGATACTACCCAGCCTTCATATTTCCATCCAGCATTAAGAGCTGGTAACGAAAGACTCGCCGTAGGAGGCATTCCTGGAGTACCAAACCATACTCCGTATTGATCATTCATATTATTTGCAGTTTCTGGCGCTTCATCTGTTGGGGTTCTCAAGAAAAAAGATCCAGATGCTTCAGAGAAATCACCTTCTCCTATAGGTCCCAACCCAAGCGTAGCAGTGTTTCCGTCTCCAAAATCTCCGCTTAATAGTTTTGTATCGGCAGGTAAAGGATTAGGATCTGGATTAGGCTCTATACTTAACACAAATGCGGTAGCCGCATTTAATATTTCTGTATTTAGGCTAAATGTCGTTTTAGATAATTCTCCAGAAGCATTTACCGAAAAAGTTCCTGTAGATACGGGTACACCATTTACAATTACCCAACCTTCATACAAATAACCTTCACCCAAATCTTCAAGTCCAGAAAGGTTTAATGTTAAATTAGATTCTGTAATAACATTTCCTGCATCATCATCGTTATTACATGACGCTACAATAAAACTTATTGCGAGTATTCCAAATATTGTTTTTCTTAACATTGCATTTATTTTTATAATTACTAATTACAAAGATAAATGCCATGATATTAATAAACTGTTAGCCAGCTAACATTAGGATTATTTTTAAATCTAATTTCTTTTCGGTTAAAATCTATAATATTTCCCTCTTTTAACTCATTCATGATAATGTTTAAAGTAGGGCGAGAAGTACCTATAAGATTTGCTATATCTTTTTGGGTATAAGGATGCTCAATAACCATATCACCTGTATCGGGGCAACAATGTCCATAATCATCTTTCAATTCATCCAAAAACTCTAAAAGTCTCGTTTTACTATCCTTAAAAAGTAACAATTGCAGTCGCCTTTCTAGGCGTTTAAAACGCATACCAATAAATTTATATATCTTAAGACTAAACTTCTGATTTTCTCTCATTAGCTCTAACATCGTTTCTACCCCAATCGGACATATAGAAGTTCCATTATCTACTGATTGAGCAAACTCTGTTCTTTTATTTTCGCCAAGAATTGCTTTTTCTCCAAAAATCTCTCCTTTCGTCAAAATTGCTTTTACTATTTCCTGACCATCTACAGAATAATACCCAATCTTAACCTTTCCACTCTGTATAAGATACACTTTATTAGCAGAATCTTCTTCAAAATAGATATAATCACTTTTTTTATATTCATTAAAATCGTGACTTTCTCTGTATCTTTTAAATTTATGTGGACACAATAAATTAAAGATATTTGTGTCCTCAAAAAACCAAATTACGCTCATAATAATTATAATTTTGTATTTTCGTTGGTATTAAAATAATGAACACTGAATAACTTCGTACTCTAATAACGACATAACTCACTTAAAAAGTATATCCAGCACTTTCACCGCAACAAAACAATGAACTTGTTATATCATAATGCCCCTTCAAACAGCCTATATTTAAGCCGTATACTTTTCTATATTTTATTTAAAAAACTAAAATACTTTATTAGTTAGTCGTATAATATTGTAAAGCCTAAATTTTTAAGAATCATAAATACACTTTAAATCAAAAATTTAACACTAACCATTCTTATATGTTACAAAACGAAAAAACTATACTTTCAGAAGCAAAGGACTCTCCTTCTTTCATTCATCTATTGCTACCCATTATTTTTTTAACAATATTGATAGTGTATGGTCTTATTATTCAGCCTAGAGTATTTAACCTCCCCGCTTTTCCGCTAGAAATAGTTTTTCTTTTAGCTACTGTATTTTCTTCTGCACACTTAATAGCTCTTGGGTATAGCTGGTCTACAATTCAAAAAGCTATTGTCAATAAATTAGCAAAAGGATTTCCAGCAGTACTTATATTATTTGCCATTGGGATTATTATTGGCACCTGGATTATAGGAGGCACCATTCCTATGTTAATTTACTACGGTATAAAGTTAATCAATCCTAGTTACATGTACATATTAGCTTTTATTGTTCCTATTATTTTTTCTACAATGACTGGTACTTCATGGGGTTCTGTTGGTACCATAGGCGCTGTGATTATTGGAGTTGCGTCTTCTGTTGATGCACATTTAGGAATTACAGCAGGGGCTATAATTGGAGGAGCTTATTTTGGAGACAAAATGTCTCCTTTATCAGATACTACAAACCTGGCGGCAATGGCAGTAGATATAGACTTGTATGAACATATTAAATCTATGATGTATACAACCATACCATCTGCCACAATTGCTGGAATTATTTTTTTTATCATGGGTTTTATCCATCCTCCTGCAAACACAGATATAAATGGGATTCAAATTTCAGAAACACTGAACGCTATAGAAGCTATTTTTGATTTTAATGTTTTTTTATTGATTCCGCCTTTAATCGTACTATATGGATCGATTAGAAAAAAGGCAACCTTACCTATTTTATTATTATCTGCAATTGTATCTTGTTTTCTAGCGCTTATTTTTCAGGATTTTGGAATAAAAGATGTTATGGAAGCATTAAAAAGCGGGTTTAATATTAGCATGGCTCCGTGGGCTGGTGAAGTTCCTAAGGAATTACACAAACTTTTTAATAGAGGTGGGTTGTTCGAACTTAATGAAGTAATCGTTTTCACACTTATGGTGCTCACCTTTATAGGAACTATTGATGTTACTGATGCAATGCCTAAAATTGTAAATCGAGTATTTTCGTTTACCACAACAAAATCTTCTATCATATTATCATCTCTTATTTCTACAGCGTTCACCAATTCGATTACCTCTAATCAAAGTGCTACGAGTTTTATTATAGGAGACGCTTTCAAACGCAGATATGATGAATTTGGGATTTCTAGACGTGTATTATCAAGGTCTATAGAAGATTATGGTACTATGTTAGAAAGTGTTGTCCCATGGACAGCTACCACACTATTCATGTCTACCACATTGGGAGTAGCTTTTGAAGAATACTGGTATTGGCAGTTACTTTCATTAATAAATCTTATTATTGCGCCAACTCTTGCCATATTAGGCATTGGTTGCTTTTATAAAAACAAAAAAAACAAATTATAACTTAGCATTTATTGCTTATCCATTATACATAATAGACATGGACCACAAACACGAATTAGAGACAATGTTGGCTCATCTAGGAGAGGAACGAAGCCAATATCACGGAGCGGTTGTTCCTCCTATATTTCAAAATTCATTATTTACATTTGAAAACTGGGAGGCAATTGACACTGCTTTTGACGACAGGATGGGTAATTTTATTTACTCGAGAGGAAAAAACCCAACAGTAATAGCCGTAGAGCAAAAACTAGCACATATTGCAGGAGGCGAAAAAGCACAATTATTCCCTTCTGGAATGGCAGCTATTTCGGCTTCATGTCTCCATTTTTTAGAGCCTAATGACCATGTAATTGCTATCAAGAATTTATATGGACCTGCTAGTACGTTACTTAAAAGCTACTTGGCTAAAAAAATGAATGTTGAAACCACTTTTGTAACTGGCGAAGACATTAAAGACTTTGAAAATGCGATACGCCCAAATACTAAACTAATATATTTGGAAAGCCCTTCTTCTGTAGTTTTTTCATTGCAGGATATTGAAGCTGTAGCTCAACTTGCTAAAAAAAACAAGATCAAAACAATTATCGATAACACCTGGTCTACTCCTATTTTTCAAAAACCTTTAGAAATGGGTATTGACCTTGAGGTTCATTCATGTTCTAAATATTTTGGTGGACATAGCGATTTGATTGGTGGTGTTGTTATTGGTAAAAAAGAAGATTTGGATAGTATTTTTCTTAATGAATACGAAATGCTTGGTCCAAAAACGGCTCCGATGGAAGCATGGCTATTAATGCGTAGTCTTAGAACATTACCTATGCGCCTAGAGAAACACCAGGAAAATGCAATGGCAGTTGCCAGTTTTCTAGAGAAACATCCTAAAATAACAAGTATTAAATACCCTGGATTACCTAGCTTTCCTCAATACGAATTGGGCAAGAAACAAATGAGTGGCTATGGTGGGCTTATGGCTTTTCAAGTAAAAACGAATGACCTTGATAAAATCAAAACATTTTTTGACACATTAAAAGTATTTCAAAAAGGCGTTGGCTGGGGTGGCCATGAAAGCTTGGTTTATGTACCTGCAATTAGCTACTTAAAAGAATTAGATAAAGATCAATTTGAAGGTATGGGAATATCTTTGGGAGATATTAGAATATCAGTTGGTTTAGAACACAAAAATGACCTTATTAAGGATCTCGAAAATGCCCTGCAAATTATATAAGCAGAATCATATATTTAAACAAAAAAACTCCTTAATACACATGTATTAAGGAGTTTTTATTAGTAAGAAGTTTGTTCTAAACGTTTTGCTTTTTTATCAGGTTCAAAGCTGATCCTTCTTTAAACCACTCTATTTGTGATTCATTATAAGTATGATTTAATTTAATCTCATCTTTTGATCCATCTTCATGAACAATTTCTAAGGTTAATTGCTTTCCTTCTGCAAACACATCTAAATCCAAGAAGTTAAATGTGTCGTTTTCTTGTATTACGTCATAATCATTTTCATTAGCAAATGTAAGTCCAAGCATCCCTTGTTTTTTAAGGTTTGTCTCATGTATTCTTGCAAATGATTTTACAATTACTGCTCGTACCCCTAAATGTCTTGGTTCCATCGCTGCATGTTCTCTAGAAGAACCTTCTCCATAATTATGGTCTCCTACCACAATGGTAGGTACTCCTGCCTTTTTATAAGCTCTTTGTACATTTGGCACCCCATCATATTCTCCTGTAAGTTGACTTTTAATAAAGTTTGTCTTTTTATTATAAGCATTTACAGCTCCGATCAAACAATTATTAGATATATTATCTAAGTGCCCTCTGTAACGCAACCAGGGTCCTGCCATAGAAATGTGGTCTGTTGTACATTTTCCGAAAGCTTTTATCAATAATTTCGCTCCTGTAATGTTCTTACCATCCCATGGTTCAAATGGAGTTAACAATTCTAATCTTTCTGATTTTGGGTCTACTACTACTTCTACTCCAGATCCATCTTCTTCTGGGGCTAGATAACCCGCATCTTCTACCTCAAAACCTTTTGGCGGCAACTCCCATCCCGTTGGCTCATCCAACATCACCTCTTCTCCATTTTCGTTAATTAACTTATCGGTGATAGGATTGAAATCTAAACGTCCCGAAATTGCAACCGCTGCAACCATTTCTGGAGATGCCACAAAAGCATGTGTATTTGGGTTACCGTCAGCACGTTTTGCGAAATTTCTATTAAATGAGTGTATAATCGAATTTTTTTCTTCTTTATCAGCACCTTCTCTGGCCCACTGCCCAATACAAGGTCCACATGCATTTGTAAATATTTTGGCATCCAATTGCTCAAAAATATCCAAAAGACCATCTCTTTCTGCTGTAAAACGTACTTGCTCTGATCCTGGGTTTATTCCAAAATCTGCTTTCGTTTTTAACCCTTTATCCAACGCTTGCTTGGCAATAGATGCAGCTCTGGATAAATCTTCATAAGATGAATTGGTACAAGAACCAATTAATCCCCATTCTACTCTTAGGGGCCAGTCATTGCTCTTTGCTTTTTGAGTCATCTCTCCAACCGGAGTTGCTAAATCTGGTGTAAACGGCCCGTTAACATGTGGTTTTAACTCAGTAAGGTTAATCTCGATTACCTGATCAAAATATTGCTCTGGATTTGCATACACCTCTGCATCACCGGTAAGATGTTCTCTTACCTTATTTGCTTCATCTGCAATATCGGCTCGATCTGTAGCACGTAGATAACGTTCCATAGACTCATCATATCCAAATGTAGATGTGGTTGCTCCTATTTCGGCTCCCATATTACAGATTGTTCCTTTACCGGTACAAGACATTGCTTCTGCTCCGGGTCCAAAATACTCTACTATTGCACCGGTACCACCTTTTACAGTTAAAATACCAGCAACTTTAAGTATCACATCCTTTGGAGCTGTCCATCCATTTAACTTTCCAGTAAGTTTAACTCCGATTAGTTTTGGAAATTTAAGCTCCCACGGCATTCCTGCCATTACATCTACCGCATCTGCTCCTCCAACTCCAATCGCAACCATACCTAATCCACCTGCATTTACCGTATGTGAATCTGTACCGATCATCATACCCCCTGGGAATGCGTAATTTTCTAACACTACTTGATGTATAATTCCAGCACCGGGTTTCCAAAAACCAATACCATATTTATTAGATACTGATTCTAAAAAGTTAAATACTTCATTACTGCTATTTAAAGCTGATTGTAAATCTTTATCTGCGCCAACCTTTGCTTGTATTAAATGATCACAGTGCACCGTTGTTGGTACCGCAACTCTATCTTTTCCAGCCTGCATAAATTGCAACAATGCCATTTGGGCTGTTGCATCCTGACATGCTATTCGATCAGGAGCAAAATCCACATAATCTTTACCTCTCTTAAAAGCTTCTGTTGCCTTTTCTTCCCATAAATGTGAATATAAAATTTTCTCTGCTAGTGTTAAGGGTTTTCCAGTTAATTCGCGTGCCGCTTCTACACGTGTCGCTATCTGACTGTAGACCTTTTTTATCATATTGATATCAAATGCCATATACTATTTTTTTGTTATGAAAGTCCTACGAAAATACGAATTTTAAACCACTTTAAAGCAGCGAATATGGGTTCTGGTTTCTTTTTACATAATTGAAAAAAATAAGGGGGCTAAAATATCAAAATCTATAATTTAATGATTACAATTATGGTAATTTCCTAAAAAAATGCTTAAGAAAATCACATCCAATTCTGAAGAATATCGAAAACGTTATTGTAATTCGTTAAAAATCATCGATGAAAAGCAATATTTTTACTTTATACAACATAAAAAGTGAAGCTTTCACACTTCACTTTATTGCATAAAATCACTATTCTATGATTTGCTTATTTTTTCTTTCCTTTTCTTTTATGAAGCCCTTCAAATAACTTTAATTGTTCTTCATTCAAAGTAGACTTAAACTTTTCTCTTTCTATTTTCATTTCTTCTCTATGTTCTTTTTTCATCTTTTTCTGTCGTTCATCAAAAGTTGGTTTTAAAGCTTTTCGTTTTCCTTTTTTTGATAAATCTTCATTATTAACTATCGACAATTGTTCTTGAGTAAATGTTTGCTTAAACTCTTTTCGATGGTTAATTTTCAACTCTTTTAAGTCTTTTAGCTTGTTTTTTTGGCTTTCTGATAAACTCTGAAAAAACTCTTTTTTTTGTTTTCTATGAGATTGTCTTTCTTCTTTTGATTGATGTTGAGCAGATACAATGCTTACGCATAAAATAAAAATGCTCATTATTATATTTTTCATGTCTTCTTTTTAAAAAATTATCTATATCATTTTAGAACGTTCTATATATATGACCCTAATTTTTTAAAATGGTTTAATCTTCTTTTAGAAATAAAAAAGTGCTGGTATTTTACCCTCAACATTTTGGATAAAATACCAGCACTTGTATGCATTATATATTTTAATTTAAAAAATAATCTAAACTATTTTTAAAACAAGCTTTTAATTATTTCTTCTATACTTATATTTTCTGCCTCAGCTTTATAATTTTTGATCATCCTATGTCTTAGTATTCCCATAGCAACAGCCTGAACATCTTCTATATCTGGTGAAAACTTACCTCGAATTGCTGCATTGGATTTGGCTGCTAGTATTAAGTTTTGAGAAGCTCTTGGTCCTGCTCCCCAATCAATATAATTATTTACTAGTTCTGTAGCAAATTCTCCATTGGGTCTTGTTTTTCCAACCAAACCAACCGCATATTCAACCACATTATCAGCAACAGGAATTCGTCTTACAAGGTGCTGAAAATCTATAATTTCTTGTGCTGTAAATAGTGCATTTACCTTTGTTGTTACATCGGTAGTTGTACTTTTTACTACTTCTACTTCTTCTTGAAAACTAGGATATTTTAATTCTATTGCAAACATAAAACGATCCAATTGAGCTTCTGGCAAAGGATATGTACCTTCTTGTTCTATTGGGTTTTGAGTCGCCAAAACAAAATATGGAAGATCTAACTTATAATGATGCCCCGCAACTGTCACAGCTCGTTCTTGCATAGCTTCTAAAAGTGCCGCCTGGGTCTTTGGAGGAGTTCTATTTATCTCATCTGCCAAAACAATGTTAGAAAAAATAGGGCCTTTAATAAACTTAAAATGTCTTGTCTCATCCAGGATTTCACTACCTAATATATCACTTGGCATCAAATCTGGTGTAAACTGTATTCTTTTAAAATCAAGTCCTAAAGCCTGAGAAATGGTATTAACCATCAACGTTTTGGCCAAACCTGGGACACCGATTAATAATGCATGACCTCCTGAAAAAATAGAAAGAAGTATCTGATCGATAACTTTTTCCTGGCCAATAATTACTTTAGAAATTTCTTTTTTAAGTTCTGAGTGCTTTTTTACAAGCCTCTCAATAGCCGCTACGTCGTCTGACATATTATTTAACTTTTTTTAACCAGTTACCACTATATTCACAGTCTCTATATTCTCCGTTCACTTTTATATATGTATCCTTTATTTTTTCATTTTGCCATTTTCGAATTGCATTAATCTGCTTTTTCTTAAGAGCTAATTCTTGTATTTTAAGGTAATCTTTTGCATAGTCTGCTACATGTTCATCATATCTATTAAGTACCGTTATTAATTTGAATTTTTTTCGACCCTGACGGTCTTGATCAGGAATCACCAAAGAAACTTCATTTGTTTTTAACTTGGACACTTGATCATACAATATAGGGTCAATTTTTGTAAGTTCAAAATGAGTATCTCCTGTTGTTGGATTAAGTAGCTGACCTCCATCTTCTTTTGTTTCTTTTTCATGACTAAACTGTCTGGCAGCCTCTTTAAACTCTATACTACCTGACACTATACTCGAACGTAATGAATCAATTAATTTTTTAGCTTCTATGACTGTCTCTCTGGTTACTTCTGGAATTAACAAAATATGACGTACATCTATTTCTTCTCCTCTTATCTTATCCACCTTCAATAAATGCCAACCAAAATCCGTCTTAAAAGGTTCACTTACCTCTCCTTCCTGTAAACTAAAGGCTATGTCTTTAAACTCTCTAGCAAAAGGAGTTTTGCGATCCATTGTATACTTACCTCCTGTTGATTTTGATCCTGGATCTTGAGAATACAATACCGCTTTGGTGGCAAAACTACTACCATTCTCCACAATATCTTCTCGGAACTGATTTAATCTATCGATTACTTTTTGTTCTTCTTCTTTTGGTATTTCTGGTTCTATTACAATTTGAGCCATTTCTATTTCTGCTCCAAAAAGAGGTCTTTCGTCTTCAGGAATTTCATCAAAGAATTCTCGTACTTCATCTGGAGTAACCTCTACTGCTTCAACGATCTTGGTACGCATAAGTTCTGACAGACGGTTTGCTTTATTAATTTCGAACAGTTCTTTCTTAAATTCTGCTAAATCGTCTTTCTTATAAAACTTTAATACTTTCTCTAAGCTTCCCAACTCATTAGTCATATAGTTTAACTGCTGATCTACCATAGAGCTAATTTCTACATCTCTTACCTCAACACTATCCTGAACAGCATGATGGGCGTATAACTTATTTTCAAACAAACTACCTGCAAGTTCACAACGACTCACATCTGTTGTAGAAACTCCTTCACTAATCAATTGTTTATATGCAACCTCAATATCGCTTCCTAAAATCACATTTTCACCTATTACAGCAGCCACACCATCAATCTTTAATCTCTGAAATGGTTCCTTTTTAATAGGCTTTGCCTCTACTATGCTATCATTAACCTTGGCTATTTCTTTAATTTGTGTAGAATCCTGAGTTACTTCTTCAATAATCTCCTGTGCATAAAATTGTGCACCTATATTAAGTAAAAACAGGGCACATAGTATAGTAGTTTTATTCATAAACCTCAAATTGTTTGTTCTCAACTGCATCTCTTGTAATGTCTTTTTCTATTTTTTTTATCAACTCCAACTTTCTCTTATTCAATATAATCTGTCTAATAGTAGGCTTTATATATTCTAATGGCGCTGTTTCATTTAATCTTAACAAATCCATTACTTTAATCATATATAATCCACTCGAATCTTGCAATTGGGTATACTCACCTTTTTCAAGAAATTTTGTTTTTGGTTGTGTTTTTAAAATCGGTATTTTATTTACTACCTGACTTAACTTTACCCAAACAGAATCATTAAAAGAATATCCTAGATAATCCAATTTTTTATCCATTAATTCTTCAACATCCTCTTCTTTAAAACGATCCAATTGTCTCTTCGTTGCAATTATATTTTTATAATTTGATGGCAAATGTAAGTAACGTAATTTTACTAATTCCTCATTGAGATTAAAATTTTTTAAATTTTGATCATAATATGATTCAAAATCCTCCTGTTTAATCTCCATATTAATAGATTTATTGATCACAGCATTCTTATATGCATTGACATAAAGTGTGCTTTGATAACTCTCTACCAAATCATCAAACGCTCTAATTTCTGCTTCGGAAAGGTTGAGTTTTGCCTGATATATAAATAACTGTTGAGTAGCCCAAGTGTTTATATAATTTGCTACAATACTGGCGCTATCTTTTTTTGGAGTATTTTGAGGAACTATATCCTTTAAATCTTCTTTATAGAGATAGGTATTATTAACTCTTGCCACTACTTCCTTATCCATTTGTCCTTTAAAGTTCTGACAAGAGACGATTATAGATAATAACAATAGTGCGATATAATATTTCATGTGTTTATACGATTGTTTTAAATGTCACATGGAACCTGCCAAAGAATCATTATTGGTATGTATCAAAAAGCTTGTTATTGTTTGTTTCATTTATATAGATAATTCTTTTTTAACTCTTTTAAGTGTTTTATCATTCACTTCTACAGAGTACTTTACTTTTAGAGCATCAAGCCATTGATTTTCTATACTTTCTTGAAAATCATTTATTACAGCTCCTTTAGTTTCTTCAAAAGTTTTAATTCTAGAAGGTAATACTTCTTTTACCATTATCAAAGTTCTAAAATTTTCTTCTTCTGTTATGGTCATCTTTCCTTTTTCTGCCAAAAAATCTTTAGGTAATGTGGTATCACCTTTTATTAAGCTTTCCTCAGAAAAAAGTACCACAGCACTATTACTATTTATTTCTCTTTTAATCTCATCAACAGATTTACTTTTTAACAACAACTGCTGTACTTTATCAATGGCTTCAGATTTTGACGAAGAGGCTTTCACTATTTTATAAGTTTCATCTTGAGCGTATTTTTCTTTTTGGCTTTCATAATACTTTTTAAGGCCAATCGAATCTGTTTTTGAAACATTCCAAATTTTAGATTCCATAAGATCAAACAGCAATAACCCATCTCTATATTCTTCAAGAATATTTGCATAATCCGAATTATCTTCTTCGAGGTGTTCTTCATAATATTTTAATAAGGTTGAAGATTCGAATTTGGTATACATCCTATCTATATAAGCCGATATATCTTCATTAGGCTCCTTATTACGCTTATTAGCATCTAAAAACTCTGCAAAGTCATTGTACAAATACTTTTTTTTCTTGAGCGCGAAAATCTCTTTTTTCATTTGCTTTTCTTTTCGAAAATCCCATGATGACTCAAAAAAGTTAGACGGCACAGCGGTCTTAAAGAAAGAAATTGCCTTTTCATTTTTATCCAGGGTATACTTTTCTTTAAGTGAGTTTATAAAAGAAGTGGTTACCAACTTTGAACGACTATCTCTTTCTACTTTTTGAGTTAGCTCTGCTCTTTGTTCTTCAAAAGTTCTTGGTAAATGCTTTTCTATAAGCTGAATAATATGCCACCCAAATTTAGTTTGAATGGGTAATGATAGTTCATCTCTTTCCTTTAATGAAAATGCTGTTTCTTCAAACTTCTTAGAATTAAGTGCTCCCTGCGCAAAACGTCTAATTTTCCCACCATCTATAGCTGTACTGGGATCATCACTATATTGCTTTGCCAAAGAAGCAAAAGAAACTCCTTGTTTTAGTTGTTGCTGAATCTCTTTGATTCTATTTTCTGCAGCTTCAGAAGTACGTTTATCATTTATAGCTACCATAATATGAGCTACCGTTACTTCTCCTAGCTTTTTTTGTTTTTCATTAACCTTTACAATATGATAACCAAATTGGGTTCTAAAAGGAGCAGAAACCTCTCCTATTTTGGTATTATATGCTGCACTTTCAAAAGGGTATACCATTCTAAACACAGAAAACCACCCTAAGTTTCCTTTATTTTGTGCAGCCGATGGATCTTGACTAAACGTTTTTGCTAACATCTCAAAAGGTTCTCCTTGATCAATTTTATTTTTAATATCTACAATTTCCTGATATGCCTTAAGGGTATCTTGCGGAGTAGCATTGGGAGTAACTCTTATCAAAATATGACTTGCATTAATTTGCTCTTTTGATCGCTCATAGGATTCTTTTACTAATGCTTCAGAAGTTTGGGTATCGGTAAGATATCCTTTTGACAACTGTTTTTTATACCCCTCTAATTCTCTTAGATACGTATCTTTTTTATCTAACCCTAACCGTTTTGCTTCTTTAAGTTTTAATTTATAATTAATATACAAATCCAGGTACTTATCTACATCTTTTTGTGCATCATCTTTTACCAAATCTATATTTTTTAGATATACCCGTTTAAATTCTGACATATACACGGGTGATTCATCTATCGTAAACAATACTTCTTTTTTTTCCTGTGCATGTAGAAATGAAAAAAGAAAACTTCCTAAAATAAGCAATAATGATTTCGTGTGCATGATTTTTATTTGATAAGGTCCAAAACCGGACAAAAATAATAATATTATAATGTTTTACAAGCTCCTGTAGTAACGAAACAAATACCGCTTATAGTATTTGTTTTAGAAATTTTTATGATATCTTCTGTAGGTACAATCTTATATTTCATAGATATATTCAAAAAACACAAACTGAATCACTTTACGATCTATAAAAACAAAAAAAATGTAATACTTCTTATATCACTTTTTATACAATACAATTTATCATAATTTTGACAACTAACCTCATTTAAAAGAATAATATTTTGGAACGAAAACTAAAACTTATCTGGGATTTTAGAGGGCCCTCAGGACATCAAACTGCGTTACATCATGAAATACACCTCAAAGAGTACATTTCAATAAAAAAATTATCGTTGAATCTCACAGGAGTTCAAGAATTATCTGATGTACATAGCATAGCTTATATGATTGTTACGGACTCTGAAATGAAGGGTGTGCGCGATGCTTTAAAACCACATAGAGGTCAACTTTTTGAACAATAGATTACAAAAAACATAATTCATGGCATGCATATTGTCTTAGACCTTATATATTTGTAAAAAACAAAATAAATCACATGAGAAAGATTATAATTACACTTCTTATATTAGTAGTAAGTTTTCAGGTAAACGCACAATCAAAAACAGGAACAATAGACACAGAGTTCATTCTTTCTAAAATGCCCGAGTTACCAAAAGCCCAAGAAGATTTAAAGGCTTATAATGCAAAACTTGAAGCAGAACTTAAAATAAAGGTTGATGCATATCAGGCCAAAGTAAAAGAGTACCAAGAGAAAGTAACGAGCTTTACAGAGCCTATGAAAAAAACTAAGCAAGAAGAAATTATTGCTTTGGAACAAGAAATAGCGAAATTTCGTCAAAACGGAACACAATTGGTTCAAATAGAGCAAAATAAACTATTACAACCATTGTATCAAAAAATCGGAAAAGCTCTGGAAGAGATTGCTAAAGCCGAAAAATACACACAGGTGTTTACCATTAGTAATAGTGGTCTAGCTTATATTGATCCTAACTATGACCTTACAAAAACTGTAATGACCAAACTAGGTATTAAGGTTGAAGAAGTGAAAAAATAAGAACAAAGAATTATCAATATACTAAAAGAGCCGTACAATATTGTACGGCTCTTTTAGTATATTATATAGAGTATTTATTTATCTTCTACTATAATTTGGTGCTTCTTTGGTTATCGTAACATCATGGGGGTGACTTTCGTTTATTCCACTTGCAGTAATTTTTACAAATCTCCCTGTTTCTTTAAGTGTTGCAATATCTTTGGCTCCACAATATCCCATACCTGCTCTCAATCCACCTATGAATTGATGTATACTTTCGAACAAATCTCCTTTGTATGCTACACGTCCAACAATTCCTTCTGGAACCAATTTTTTAATATCATCTTCTACATCCTGGAAATATCTATCTTTTGAGCCTTTTTTCATAGCTTCTACAGATCCCATACCTCTATAGGTTTTGAATTTTCTACCTTCATAGATTACTGTTTCTCCAGGAGATTCTTTTGTTCCTGCCAACAAAGAACCTAACATTACAGTATCGGCTCCTGCTGCAATTGCTTTAGGAATATCTCCTGTATATCTAATTCCTCCATCTGCGATAACAGGAACTCCTGTTCCTTTAATTGCATTTGCTACTTCTAATACTGCAGAAAACTGAGGAAACCCTACTCCTGCAACTACTCTAGTAGTACAAATAGAACCTGGTCCAATACCTACTTTTACCGCATCTGCTCCTGCTTCTACCAAGTATTTTGCTGCTTCAGGCGTTGCTATATTACCAACCACCACATCTAATTCTGGAAATTTGGATTTCACGTTCTTTAGTACCTCAACCACTCCTTTTGTATGTCCATGTGCAGTATCAATTACAACAGCATCAACTCCTGCATCAACCAGTGCTTGGGCTCTATCAACAGCATCACCGGTAACTCCTATTGCCGCTGCAACACGAAGACGTCCTAAACGATCCTTATTAGCCATTGGTTTTAGAGTTAGTTTTGTAATATCTCTAAAGGTGATTAAACCAACCAATGTATTCTCTTTATCAACAACAGGTAACTTTTCTATTTTATTATCTTGCAAAATAACTTCTGCTTGTTGCAATGATGTACCTTCTCCTACTGTTACCAGGTTTTCACTGGTCATAACTTCTGAAATAGGTCGTTGATCATTTTTCTCGAAACGAAGATCTCTATTAGTAACAATACCAATCAATTTACGATTGTCATCAACAATTGGTATCCCACCAATGCTATGTTCTCTCATATTATTCTTGGCATCAATCACTTTGGCATCTAATGGCAACGTTACCGGGTCGATAATCATACCACTCTCTGCACGTTTAACTTTACGCACTTTGATTGCTTGCTCTTCGATAGTCATGTTTTTATGTAATACTCCTATACATCCTTCCTGAGCCATAGCAATTGCCATTCTACTTTCTGTTACTGTATCCATTGCGGCAGAAACTATAGGAACATTAAGTGTTATATTTCTTGTAAACTTGGCTTGTATACTTACTTCTCTAGGAAGTATTTCAGAATACGAAGGGACTAAAAGAACATCGTCATAGGTTAAACCTTCTCCAACGATTTTGGAATCATGTGCAGTCATAGCAATTAAAAATTTAATTGCGTGCAAATATACGTTTATTTTTTACAGAATACCCGATGGACTGGCGTTTATTTAGTAATAAAACTATGTTAAACTATTTTTTCATACATAAAAGCTTTCTAATTCAGAAAGTAACACAAAAATTGTCTTTAACAAGAAACCCAAAAACTACAACCTATAATATCATCTATCATACGGCCCAAAAAGAATCAAGGGGGAATGTCCCCTATCAAAATCGGTGTTTTTCCTCTATTATAATACTATTGTATGCACTACTTTTGAAATAACAAAACAAACAAATTAATTCAAACACCATATTGACAGATGTTGGTTTCTCATAAAATAGAAAGTTATAGTTTACAAATTGTCAGCAATTATGCTGGTGGGGGTGGATATCAAATTGGTTTTTTGTACCTATACGGAAATGATCAAAAAATTCTTGGGTATCTTGGTATTATTAAAGACGGAAAGACCTTACCACAAAACAGGCAATATAGTAATACCACTCTCGCTATTTATTTTCATGAGGCCGAATTACAGCATATTCTTGAAACCCTTAAAAACGAAAGTCCTGTATCTATAAAATTTAATACAAAATCTAAATGGGGCGCTATAGAAACAGGCAAAGAAACGGTAGGCATTGGGGAGCTTGCCGCATAGTATCCAGAAGATCTGAAAAGACTAAAATACCTCTACTCTCTCAATAAGTACATGGGCCAACCAGTAATGAGAGTTCTATAAAAATACAAATTGTGAAAAATGTAATTGGTTCGCAATCTGGTGATAGTGGAAGTGTACTTGTGAAATGGTATCCACAGTTTTTTTCAGATCTTTTGAATACTTTTTCTTTTAGACCATAACTAACTTAAAAGACTACAAAAAATCAATTTTGAAAAAAAACGGGGTAGATATAACTATCTACCCCGCTTAAAGGTGGTTTACGTTTAGTTATAAAAGAATACAATTATAACTAAGGCGCAAATATAAGATTTATCTTACAAAATAAATAACCTCATCTTTTTCTTCCTTGCACTTAAGAAAAACTAACTAAAGGTTACTCTGTCAAATTATATCTAACATAATGAAGTTTCATTCCATTCATTGTTAGAATAAGTGTGTTCATGTTTAGTTTAAACGCTAAACATATTTCTGTTCCTCCTTGATTTGGAGTAGCTTTTAAGCAAAGAGAATTATCTTTGATAGACCAATATCTTTTTAGAGGATCTCCTATAGATTTTTCTAGTGCGGTTCCATCAGCATTTAATTCTATATAAGTATCGGGGTCTCCATCCATAATCCATTTACCAATTAATTTTTCCTTGGTGTCTTGAAAAGAAGAATTAAAATGATCTACGGTATTTTGAGGATGATTTGGTGTACTTTTAAATCCAGCAAATACGAAAGCTAGAATACTAATGACGATAATATTATGTTTGGCTCGCATAACTTGTATGTTTTAATAGGTTAAATTTAATGATTTTTTATCTTTACTAGATATACTATTTACGCATAGTTCTTTTTTTGGTTAATAATTTCATGAATATCTCCTAATGGTTACAATCATTATCATAGACATTTAAATTTCAAAAACAACCTCAAAGAGTCCTATATACTTGAGGTTTCAAGGTTTTCAACCTCCTATTCTATATTTTCATTTCTTTTATAAAACATTGATTTTACTACTAAAGAAAAATACATATCTTAACTTTATAGGGTGTACGACAAATTTCCCTTAAGCCGCATTTTTTGATAATTGTTTGATTCTATGTTCTTGTTTGCTTTTGTATACTACTCTAAGCTGCGCCATTTGTTGAAACCCTTTCATTGTCCATCG
>NZ_JBFMKP010000014.1:0-138907 GCF_040786235.1 Aquimarina discodermiae | reverse complement strand
GGATTGCGTGTGCCTTTTTAAAACACATCTTTTAATCCTAAAATTGAAAAAAATCAACAAAAACCATAATGGATGAAAAAGAAAATCGCCTAAAAATAACTTTTTAGACGACCTCGTTTTTAAGATATATTTTTCTGGTATTAGAAACCGTAGTTTACTCCTAGACCAAATACTTCTCTAATTTGAAACCCTTCAACTGCATTATCATCATAGATTGCCTGAAACGTAATATTAGTAGATAAGTATTTATTTATTTGCATCACCACGTTTGCAGTATAATCAATATCTACGTTTTGTGGATCTTCTAAGTAGTTTGCATAAAGATTTAAGATATTCTCCATAGATACATTTTTCATCAATTCGAATTTAGCATATGCATTAAGTGCCGCACCAAACTCAAAACGAGAAGTTTCATTCGCTTCTACTCCAAAATAAGGAACGTATGCATCAAGAGCTGCTTGATCTGCAGTATCTACTTTAGTAAAATCTCCATCAACAAAAATGAATCTTGCTGTTGCTGGTGCTATGTTTACTTTTAGGTTATCGCTTTTTTTCCATAGCATACCAGGACCAAATTGTAAATATGCAGGTGAGAAAATATGAGTAGTTTCTGTTCTGGTTTCGTTTCCGTTGGCATCTTCACCAAATACATATCCTTTATCAAACTGAGTTCTAAAGTTTAAGAAGAATGAGTAATACCAATTAGATTCTTTGATTTGTTGTCCTATTAAAGAATTAAATTCTAAACGATCATTGGTTTTGCGAGTAAACTCCTGATCTTTTAATTTGGTTAATCCATAATCTGCTATAATCTTATTATCCCAGGTAAGCTTACCTTTTCTGTAGTTAAAATCATAGGTTAGTGATAAGTTACCTGCAATGTTAGAAGTTCCTCCTCCTAACCATTCGTGGTTAAAAGCTGCCTGGTTGAACAAAAAACTAAGATTTCCTGCTCTGGTCCAGCCATCTTTAGGCGCTTCTTCTTTTTTTTCTTCTTCTTGCGCAAAAGCAATAGTAGAGGTTGCAAGAAGTACGAGTGTTAGCAGTGTTTTTTTCATAATTGTAAGTAAGTTTAAGATAATTGATTTTTAGTATTAATTGCCTTTAACCTAAGGTTAAGGTATTTAATTTTTAAAAATTTTTTGCGATTGCAAAGATAACATTAACCCTAATTTTTGATTCAATATAGGGTAGATGTTATCATGTTTTTCGACAAAAAGCAAGTTTAAACGCTTAATGGTTTATTTTCTTTTGTAGAGGGGTACAGAGGAACATGCCTCTCCATACATTAAACTTTTGACAATAGGTTGTAATTTCTGGATCAAGGCAATATAGGCACCCTGTGGTACTGGTTTATTGGCACATCCTTTTATAATTACTAGCTTATCTTGATACTCAGAAAAATCAAAATCTGTGATAATATCATTATAAAGAATAGTTTCTAGCATTTCGAGAGATCCTGTAACTACTTTTTTTGCAAATGGCATTAAAGAACTAGTAACCAAAAGAAAGGCCCAGCCTGGTATAATAGCATCTGTAGAGCAGGTGATGGCAACATACGAATTTTTGTATTGCTCCCAGTTATGTTCTGAAACGTGTTTTCTAAAGTCTTTTTCGCGCAAAATCAATCCTTCAAAAAGCCAATCTTTGATATCAAAGACAATGCGATTACCACTAGGATAATACTCTTCAAGATCAAAGGTGATGAGATTTTTATTATTTGCGACTCTATTTACTATTTCTTCTGCCATATGGTAGACTTCAAAAAAGGTATTTATTTAAATATTAATAATATGCTTCTAAAAGTTATAGCATTCCCAATTCTAATTTGGCTTCTTCACTCATTAAATCTTGAGACCATGGCGGATCAAACGTAAGTTCCATTTCGACATCATTTACAGCATCCAAAGATTTTACTTTTTCTTGTATTTCCTGAGGTAATGATTCTGCCACAGGACAATTAGGAGAAGTAAGAGTCATTAAGATTTTTACATCATAATCTTCATTGACGAATACGTCATAAATAAGTCCAAGTTCGTAGATATCTACAGGAATCTCAGGATCATAAATCGTTTTTAATACTCTTACAATTTTTTCGCCCAATTCATTGGTATCTATGGTGGTTTCGCTCATAATCGTTCTTTTTTTTACTTTTTTAGGGTAATACCCATAAAAAGAAACTAGTTTATTTGTGTTTGATAAGCTATTGCATACATTTTTAATTGCTTAATCATACTTACCAGACCATTAGCTCGGGTAGGAGATAAGTGCTCTTTTAATCCAATTTCATTAATAAAATTGGTATCTGCTTCAACAATTTCTGTTGGGTGTTGCTTATTAAAAACACGAATTAATATGGCAATAATACCTTTGGTAATGATTGCATCACTATCTGCAGTAAATTCGATTTTATTATCATTCATTTCAGCATGAACCCATACCTTACTTTGGCATCCCTTAATAATGTTATCTTCGGTTTTATATTTTTCTTCTATAAGCGGAAGTGATTTTCCTAATTCGATCATATACTCATATCGCTGCATCCAATCATCAAACATTGCAAATTCGTCCATAATCTCTTCCTGAATTTCCTTAATCGTCATTAGCTATTAATTTTCGACAAAAATACAACAAGAATTGTTGCTATTCAACACTTTCTCTCAATGATGGTATAGGATAAACTAATTGCTCTATTAGTCAATGGCTTAAGGAAAATACTAAGAAAGCATCATTTTTGCTTTTTTTACAGCATCTACAAGTGCATCTATTTCTTCTTTGGTATTATAAAATGAAAATGAGGCGCGTATGGTTCCTGGTATTTTATAAAAATCCATAATAGGTTGAGCACAATGATGTCCCGTACGTACTGCAATCCCTAATTTGTCTACAATAGAACCAACATCATATGGATGAATGTTATCCAGATTAAAAGAAATTACCGAAGTTTTATTTTTGGAAGTACCGTATATTTTTAAACCTTCTATTTCTAATAATTTTTCGGTTCCGTAGGCAAGTAAATCATTTTCGTAAGCGGCAATAGTATCAAAGCCAATACTGTTCATATAATCCAATGCAATACCAAATGCGATTCCGCCACAAATATTAGGAGTTCCTGCTTCAAATTTATGTGGTAGTCCTGCATAAGTAGTTTTTTCGAAGGTTACTTGCTCTATCATCTCACCACCACCTTGATAAGGAGGAAGTTTGTTTAGCCATTCTTCTTTTCCGTAGAGCATACCTACTCCTGTCGGGCCACATAATTTATGAGCAGAAGCAACATAAAAATCTACATCAAGCTCTTGTACATCGGGTTTGATATGTGGGCAGGACTGTGCACCGTCTATAAGTACAGCTGCACCTACTTTATGTGCTTTATCTATAATTTCTTTGATAGGATTAATGGTTCCTAAGGCATTAGAAATGTGATTGGTAAAAACAAGTTTGGTCTTGTCAGAAAGTAAAGTGTCAAATACATTCATTACTAGTTCTCCCTCTTCATTCATCGGGATCACTTTAAGAATAGCACCTGTTCGTTCACAAAGCATTTGCCATGGCACAATATTAGAATGGTGTTCTAAGGCCGAAACGATAACTTCATCACCCTTAGAAAGAAGATTTGTAAAACCTGTTGCAATGATATTAATACTATGAGTAGTTCCCGAAGTAAGAATCACTTCATGGGTATGTTTTGTATTAAAATGGGTCTGTATTTTTTTTCTGGCAATCTCATAAGCATCTGTTGCTTCTTGAGAGAGTGTATGTACTCCTCTATGAATATTTGCATTGTAATTACTGTAGTAATCTACAATGGCATCGATAACAACCTGAGGGGTTTGTGATGTGGCAGCATTATCAAAATAGACCAGAGGTTTTCCGTTTACTTGGCGATCAAGAATTGGAAAATCTTTTCTGATTTTATGTACATCTAGCATATCAATTTCTTTTTGCAAAAGTAGTAAGTATTTCTAACTAGGATTACTTATTTTTAATTGATTTAACCCGGAATATGCATTGGAACTTCGTAATGAGGCTTTCAAATACCATAAACATAGTGAAACGGTAGTGTTTGCTGTAGTCGAAAGACGTAATAGACTTTCTAATGCATATTCGGGGTTTAATCCACATTGTGGAATTTAATGCTAAGAGGCTTGCCTCAAAATGTTAAAAACGTTTTTTGACTGGATGGCTCGTGAGCTCGCTCCGAGGTAATTGACTATTGTTTATATATTTTTCTAATGAAACGATTTAAAAAGATTTTTCTGAGCATATTTCTACTGCTACTTATAGCGATAGCAGTTGGTGTAATTTTAAACTATTCAAAGCTGAATATTCTAAATGGATATTCTGCCAAAAATATGTGTTCTTCGGTTTTTTTGGCTCATAGAAGTGTTGAGTTTACAGATACTTATGACAACAATTTTGATCCGGTTCATTTGGCAGAGGATCAAGTCGATATGAAACAAAAAACTGCTTCTGCGTCTTTGTTTGGATTAAAAGAAAGAAGGGCGGTATATAGAGAAGGATTAGGGAGTGTTTTGATCGATGATGATTTTGATGAAAAAGCTTCTGTTTTAACGCCTAATAGAACAAAAACAAATACAGGGTTAGCATATCCTTATGGGTTGTTACAACAAAAGGATACTATTTTTGAAACTATAGATTATAATAAAATTCATAAAACTGTCTCTTCTATTTTTGATGATGAGGGAGAATATATACAGAAAACCAGAGCAGTTTTGGTGATTTATAAAGATCAAATAATTGCAGAAAAATATATAGAGGGTTTAACCAAAGATTCCCGCTTACTAGGTTGGTCGATGACTAAGAGTATTCTTTCTACAGTCTATGGTGTACTACAAAAGCAAGGAAAAATAGCTCTAAAAGACAAAGCACCCATAGCCGAATGGCAGAATGATGATAGAAAAGAGATTACAATCAATAATTTATTGCAGATGAATAGTGGCCTGGAGTGGGATGAGGATTATGGTTCTATTTCTGATGTAACCAGAATGCTGTACCTAGATACCGATATGACCCGTTCACAAATTCATAAAAAAGCAATCCATAAACCCAATGAACATTGGTATTATTCTTCGGGGACATCTAATTTGTTATCAGGGATCCTGAGAAAAAAGTTAGGTAATGACCAGGAATATCTTGATTTTCCGTATCGAGAGTTTATTGATAAAATAGGGATGCACTCTATGCTTATAGAAGCTGATATGGCAGGAAATTATGTTGGATCTTCTTATGCCTGGGCAACGGTAAGAGATTGGGCAAAATTTGGATTATTATATCTTCATAAAGGAAACTGGAACGGAACTCGAATATTTAATGAAGATTGGGTTGATTATGTAACAACTCCTAGTCCTACATCTGATGGAGATTATGGAGGGCATTTTTGGTTGAATGCCGGCGGTTTTTACCCAGATGCGCCTAGAGATATGTTTTCTGCCAATGGATTTCAGGGACAACGCTTATTTATTATCCCATCCAAAGATTTGGTGATTGTACGTTTTGGACTTATTGGAGATGCAGGTGTAGATTTTAATACTTTTTTGAAGGAGATGGTGAGTGCCGTAAAATAAATATACTCTGATAACCTGAGTTCGATTAATCTGAAATGCGTCAGTTTGAGTGAAATTCTGTTAAGAATTTTGCCCTTCGACAGGTTCAGGGTGACTAGGATTTTTGTTCTGAAAACTTTGTCATCTTGAGCTTGCCGAAAGACCGATACAATTTTTCTCCATTTTATTACGAAAAACCACTACCATTGACGCATTCTTTAACTTGTTGTTTTATAGCTGATTGACATTCCTAATTCTTTAGCCATCTTAATCACATGCTTTTGCTTATTAATCATTATTTTCTCGTTATAGGATTGGATTCCTTTTTCAACATATGCTAGTCCTTTCGTAAATAATTTCCAATATAATTCTGCTAGCTTTCTTGCCATTGCTTTGATAGCCAATGAAGGTCCTTTTCGTGCTCTTATTTTTCTTCCAAAGGCTCCTATGGCAATTTTCTTACTATTAAGTAAACTTGTAGCGGCTTGCTTAAAGATTAACCCTGCTTTAGGTTGTCCTTTGGGTTTATAATTTTTTCGCATTCTGCCTGAGTGATGCTGTTTTGGTGCTAAACCAAGCCAAGAAGTGAAATGCTTTGCTGTTTTCCATCTTTGTAAATCTGTCCCTATTTCCGACAAGAGTTGTAACCAATTGTAATCTGTTATGCCGGGTAACACTGTAGCATCTTTACCTTGGAATATTTGCAATAAATAGTGATCCATATTTTTTATTTTAGGCTTATGATGCCTAATAGGTTTTCTTTTAGCACCTTTGGATTGTTGTTGTGGGTGGTTTTCTCCCATTTTTTTAAAACTTTTGCAAGTTGTGCATCACAACGCTCAATTTGCCCTTGATAAAAATCATAACAACTTACAGCTTGTTCCAAAGAGAATATCCCTGATTCACTATAATGTACTTTTAATGCTTTTATGATTAACTCCCTCTTTGTCTTTAACACACTACTATAACAAAGCTCTACAAGAACCTCAGGATCTCGTTCGCCTTGTAAAATAGCTCTTATAATTTGTAAACCACTAGCTCCATGAACTTGGCTTAATACTTCTTTTAAACGAATGTTCATCTGGATCAAGGCCTTTTGCATATGATTAACATGCATGGATGCACTACGGATATGATCCTCCTGTAAACGTTGGTAAGCTCTAAGTTGTTGTACTAGATCATCTGCAACATAGCACCTGTTTAAAAGACCATAACTATGTAATTGTTGGATCCATTGACAATCCTTTACATCGGTTTTTCTTCCAGGAACTTGTTTAGTACTTCGACCATCAACCAACCAAACATCCAAACCTTTGGATTCCAAAATATCATATAAAATAACCCAGTAAACCCCAGTAGCTTCCATAGCGACAGTCTGTATCCCACGCTCCAATAAATAGACCGCTGCAAGTTCCAAATCTTCAGTAAAGGTGCTGAAACTACAAACTTCTTTACCTTCAATACCAATAAAAATTTTACGTGAACCGATATCGATCCCAGCTGCATGTTTCCTTATTTTTTTCATGTGCATTGATTTTTTTTAAAAATCACATTCAGAAAATTATTTCGCTTGAAAGACTACCATTCAGGCATCAATAAAAACTGAGCACCAACATCGCTATCTATATCTTCTGAAAACCATACTCGAATGCAGGTATAAAAACACTATGTGACTAACGGCTATTTTGTGATTTATAATTATTACTTGCCATAAAGTTCGTCAAATCCCTAAGCTAGATAAAATTTTTATCTCAAGCCTCGAATCGACGCTTTTATAGAATACTTGATATTAATCGGGTTATTAGAATTTAGCTAAAACCAAAATTTATTAATGTTCATAAAAAAACCAATCCTCTGTTAATTTCATCACAAAATCAAAGTTTTCTTCTACATATTTGTCGTCTTCATCTTCATTTTCGAGAGGAATTATCGTATATCCACCAGCATTAATAATGAAATTATATTCGTTATTAAATCTAAAAGCAATTTTCTTTGCTTGCAATTCATTAATAGTACAGGTTTTACAATTATACAAATTACCTTTATATACTTTTAAACACGTATTGCCAACTGCTTTAAATACATCTAAATTATTCCGTATCGCATCATACTCAAAACTTTTGGCCGCCTTATCTTTTATGTTTTTGATCTCTTGAAAAGTATCGGTATTCTTTTGAGAACTATGCACAATCAATACAAAATATTTAGTTGTTGTTGCTATACTCATACTATCTTTAGATAGCATGACTCCTATTTTTTCTTCGGTAGGAAATCCTTCTTTTTGTATCAATTCTATGAACTCTTTATCAATAAATTCTGTTGTTTTTCTTAATTCTGATAATTGTATTTCTCCTTTACTATTTTTAATATAATCTGTTTGGTCTATAAGCACTAATTCATCTAAGTGATGAATTAAATTAACATTTAATCCTTCTTTGTATTTTTTATGAAGAGTATCGAAGCTTTTTAAAAACTCACTCCAATCTTTATGTTTCTTAATTCTGCCAAATATTTTAGCTTCAAAATAAGTAATAGGCACCCCTTTTAAAACAAGTTTTTCACTCCAGGTAATAGCAGTTTTATAATCTCTGGAAAATATGGCACAACGTACTGCATTGTGCATATCTCTAGCAAAAACATATTGGTCTTTTTTCAAAAGCTTGTCATACTCTTGTTTTGCTTTTCCATATTGTTTGCGTAGAATATAGTTTTCTGCTTTTTCGGTAATTAAATAATACGCAGGCTTTTCTTTTTTAATTGAGTTCTGTTTATTTAATTCTTGTACATTATTGCGGATAATAACATTGGGAGTCAGATTTTTTTGCTTTCCCTTCTTCCTAGATTTTTTGGCATTTTTATCAAAGATCATTGCACCAATATCATAGATTTCGGTATAACATGAACCGAGTCCAAAAATCAATAGAGAGTTTTTGTCAATTTTGCTCTTAATTTTAAATGTACGTTCGTTTCCTTGATTTGTTTTATAATGGATGTAATTATGTATAGAAAAAGAAGGTAAGGTATCTAGAACGATACTTTTATGATCGATCACTTTTTTTCCTTTATAAAAAATAGCTACATCTTTAGATTTTATAAATTGTTTTGCTCTTACCAAAGTAGTGGTATCCTTTCTTCTACCAATAAAAACATCCACATTGTTCTGTATATCATTCCAGTTTTTACCAGACCACCCTCCTGTTATAGTTCCTTCAATTTCCGTAATATTGTCTTTTTTATTGAATGTACAATGGGTTATATTGATATTCAATTTATACATTGAAAAATTCTCTGTAAAATGAAAATTTTGACCATTTGTCGAAGAAAATTCTACACCATAATTCAATACTCCTTTATACTTTCTTATATCCACAAAAGCAGGAAGTGTATCTCCCGTAGTAAAACAGTTATACCCTCCTTTAGACCACCAGAGTTCATATATATTAGAATCAATTCTATAATTGTCAAGAATCTTCTTGGAGAAAGTCTTGTTTATCTTTAAGTTTTCTTGCCCGAAAGATCCATTTATGCAATAAAAGGATAAAAGAATAAAAAGTAATGGTTTTAAATATTGATTCATTAGATCAAAATTATTTGGTTGATAACAAAATCACAGTACTTCTAACTAGAATATTTTTACGCTAAAGCCCTTCAATAACTATTCCATTTTATGGATCTTGTCCAGCTCCACCTAAATAAATAGTATTCGATCTATTATAGTACTTTCATTACCATCTGATCTAATAGCATCATTATTCATAACTATAAATAGCAACTCTTCTTAAATATATCTCAAATACCATTTGCTGCCGAAACTCCTCCATTTAAATAGGACAACAGTTCTTTTTTGAGTTCATTTTATTCTAGGAAATATTTTAAAAAAACAAATACCCTAAAACTTATGCTTATGGTATACGATGGATGAGAATTTTGTAAATCGTAAAACCATCATTTAGACATATATCCTTCTTAAAAAGAAAAAAACCTCTACAAATTACATGAAGAGGTTTTCTATATGGTAGGTGTATTAATTTCTATAAATCAAAACCTATATTAACGCCTAGTTTGTTTGCTATAAGTTTATTAATTCTGGTTTTGAGTTGAGGGATTTTTACGCTCTCTAAAACATTATTGGCAAAGGCATACATCAATAATGCCTTGGCTTCTTTTTCTGCGATTCCTCGAGATTTCATATAAAACAGTGCATTATCATCTAATTGCCCTATGGTACAACCATGAGAACATTTTACATCGTCGGCAAAAATTTCTAGCTGTGGTTTAGAATTGATAGTTGCTTTATCGCTTAACAATATATTGTTATTAGACTGAAAAGCATTTGTTTTTTGAGCCTCTTTATTTACAATAATTTTTCCGTTAAAAACACCGGTAGCTTTTTCATCAAAAATACCTTTATAATCCTGGTGACTTTCACAATTTGGCTCGGTATGATGTACCAATGTATTGTGATCTACATGTTGTTTTCCTTCTATAATGGTAACTCCATTAAGAATAGAATCTATACCTTCTCCTTTTTGATAGAAATTAAGATTATTTCTGGTAATATTTCCTCCAAAGGCGAATGTATGAACAGAAGCAATACTATTTGCTTGTTGTTCTATATAGGTATTGTCTATTAAAGATGCGTTTTGATGATCGTTTTGTATTTTGTAATAGTCAACAACAGCATTTTTATCTACAAAAATCTCTGTAACAGAATTTGTAAGTACAGGGTTATCGTTTAAGCTTTGGTGACGTTCTACGATCTGTACTTGTGAGTTTTCTTCTGCCACAATCAGGTTACGAGGTTGTAGCATTTGTGCAGATTCTTTTCCTGTAGAAAAGTGTATGATTTGTATGGGCTTATCTGCAAGTTTATTTTTTGGAATAAAGATATAAGCTCCTTCTTTAGAAAAGGCCGTGTTTAAAGAAGTAAGTCCGTCTTGTTTTGCTATTTTATTAAAATAGGTGTCGATTACAGATTTGTATTTATCATGAGATAAAGCAGATGACATTAGGCATACATCTATCTTATCATGAGTGGTTTCAGACAAATGAGAAGAATACTTACCATCGATAAATACAATCTTATAGGTGTCTAAATCATGAATAAAGTATTTCTTTATGTCCTTAAACTCTAATGCATTTTCTTCTTTAGGAAAAATGCTATAGTCATGTTTTAGTACAGTATTTAGGGATGTATATTTCCAGGCTTCTTCCTTTTTTGTAGGAAACCCTTTCTCTTCAAAGATTTTGATTGCCTGACTTCGTATATCATGCACTGCAGCATCAACATCTACTGTGTTTTCAAAAGCCAAAAAAGAGGACACCAATTTTTCTTTCAATTCCATATTCAATTTCAAGTTTTGTTTCAAAAGAAACAGTTTCAAGTTTTAGGAGTAAAAACCCTCAAACTCGTTTTTATTTTTTTACAACTTATTAAACCAGTTAAAACATATGGTTTTAAGTTGTAAAAATTATGCATTTATCTCTTCTTTAATCCAGTCATACCCTTTTTCTTCTAGCTCTAATGCTAGTTCTTTGGTACCAGATTTTACGATCTTACCATCATATAAAACATGTACAAAATCAGGAACGATATACTCTAATAAGCGTTGGTAATGCGTAATCACTACGATAGCATTGTCATTGCTTTTTAGTTTGTTTACACCATTTGCTACAATACGTAATGCATCGATATCTAGTCCAGAGTCTGTTTCATCCAAAATTGCCAATTTTGGTTCCATCATGGCCATTTGAAAGATTTCGTTTCGTTTCTTTTCTCCACCAGAAAACCCTTCATTAAGCGATCGGGATAAAAATTTGCGATCGATCTCTAACAATTCTGATTTTTCACGAATTTTCTTAAGCATATCCTTTGCAGGCATTTCCTCGAGCCCTTGTGCTTTTCTGGTTTCGTTAATAGCCGTTTTCATGAAATTAGTAACGGTTACACCAGGAATTTCTACCGGGTACTGAAATGAAAGAAAAACTCCCTTATGAGCACGCTCTTCTGCAGCTAGTTCTTCAATATCTTCATTATCCAAAAGAATATTTCCTTTGGTAACCTCATATTCTTCTTTACCTGCTACAATACTTGCCAAGGTACTTTTTCCTGCACCGTTGGGTCCCATAATAGCATGTATTTCTCCTGCTTTTACATTTAGGTTAAGACCTTTTAAAATTTCTTTTCCTTCGACACTTGCGTGTAAATCCTTTATTTCTAACATTTTATAGTGATATTCTCTGCTTTTTGTTAATGGTTGTGACCTTCATGATTATGGCCATCACCATGATTATGGTTATGCCCAGAAGAGTTGATTTTGGTTGGCAACTCTGAGGTAGGTTCACTTACCCCAATGATTTCTTTTATTTCTACTATTTCTTCCCAACCTTCGCCAGGATTATCTTTAATGATTCCTCTAATAACTACAGGAACCATATCATATTCTTCTCTTTGTAATGGCTTTATTTTTTTTGCCAATTCATTTGTTAGATCACCTAATTCTACACCATAGATAAAATCAGCGCCTTTAATTACCGCTGCATCATCTATATAAATAAATTCACCTCGTATTAAATCGGGTTCTTGATTTTTGTTTTCGGATTTACAAGAAAAAAGTAATAGACTTAGTACAATTAAAATAAATGGTTTTTTCATTACTAGAGAGTTTTAGTTATTTTTTTAAAATTACCCTACAGAACCTTCGAGAGAAATTTCTAGAAGTTTTTGAGCTTCTACAGCAAACTCCATAGGTAATTTGTTTAATACTTCTTTACTAAAACCATTTACGATCAAGGCGATTGCTTTTTCTGTATCAATTCCTCGTTGGTTACAATAAAAAATTTGATCTTCACCTATTTTACTTGTTGTTGCTTCGTGTTCTATTTGAGCAGTTTTGTTCTTTGCTTCTATATATGGAAACGTATGAGCACCACATTCATTGCCCATTAGTAATGAATCACATTGAGAAAAATTACGTGCATTCGTGGCTCTACTATTTATTTGTACTAATCCTCTATAACTATTTTGTGATTTTCCTGCAGAAATACCTTTGGATATAATGGTACTTTTAGTGTTCTTACCTAAGTGAATCATTTTTGTACCTGTATCTGCTTGTTGATAATTATTAGTTACAGCTATCGAATAAAATTCACCTACAGAATGATCACCTTTAAGGATACATGAAGGATATTTCCAGGTAACCGCAGATCCTGTTTCTACTTGAGTCCAGGATATTTTTGCATTGGTTTCGCAAAGTCCTCTTTTGGTTACAAAATTATAAACTCCTCCTTTTCCTTCTGCATTACCAGGATACCAATTTTGAACGGTAGAATACTTAATTTCTGCATCATCAAGTGCAATTAATTCTACAACGGCCGCATGCAATTGATTTTCATCACGTGAAGGTGCGGTACATCCTTCGAGATAACTTACATAACTTCCTTGGTCTGCAACCACAAGAGTACGTTCGAATTGACCTGTACCTGCCTGATTAATTCTAAAATAGGTAGATAACTCCATAGGGCAACGTACTCCCTTTGGAATATAACAGAAAGAACCATCACTGAAAACAGCAGAATTTAAGGCTGCATAGAAATTGTCTTTTTGTGGTACTACAGTACCTATATATTTTTTTACCAGCTCTGGATGTTCTTTGATTGCCTCAGAAATAGAGCAGAATATAATTCCTTTCTCGGCAAGAGTTTCTTTGAAAGTAGTTGCTACAGAAACAGAATCCATTACTATATCTACTGCTACTCCTGCAAGTTTCTTTTGCTCATCCAGAGAAATACCTAATTTTTTGAAGGTTTCTAATAACTCGGGATCCACCTCATCAATACTGTTGTATTTGGGTTTTTTATTTGGAGCAGAATAATAAGAAATACTTTGAAAATCTGGCTTTTCGTAATTTACATTTGCCCATTCTGGCTCTTCCATCTGTTCCCAGATTCGAAAAGCTTCGAGCCTCCATTCTGTCATCCATTCGGGCTCTTCTTTCTTTTTAGAAATTGCACGAACTATCTCTTCATTAAGACCAACAGGAAATGTATCTGATTCTATATCGGTATAAAATCCATACTCATATTCTTTGGTCTCTAACTCTTTCTTTAAATCGTCTTCGGTATATGCCATTACTTATATCCTAAATTGATTCAGGATTTTTTTATCAATTAAAGGGAAAAACTCTCACCACAACCGCAAGTTCTACTTGCATTGGGATTATTAAATACAAAACCGGTACCGTTTAAACCACCAGAATATTCTAGCGTTGTACCGATCAAATAAAGGAAACTTTTTTTATCTACTATGATTTTTACACCATTGTCTTCGAATACTTTATCTCCTTCAACTTGTTCTTTATCAAACTTTAAGTCATAAGATAAACCAGAGCACCCTCCGCTTTTTACCCCTACTCGAACATAATCGGTAGTAGCATCATACCCGTCGTCACTCATCAATTCGATGACTTTGTTTTTTGCTATATCTGATACCTTAATCATACCTTTTGTAAATAGATTAATTCTAAATGAATTGCAAATATACTACATAAGTAGTTTTTATTAGCAAATCCTTTCATTTATATAACAAATGTTAAAATAAAGATATGTTATAGCTAACTAATAGGGAAGGGTTTAAAACTCAGAAAAACGACTGTCATTGATATAATTATCGTCTGTAAGTGTTTCTAAAAAGGCGATGATTTGTTCTTTTTCGATATCGGTCATTGGTATGCCGACAACATTGTTTTCTGTATCTCTAAACATGGGGTCTAGTGTTTCATGATCTACCATGCCATCACTATAATGATCGAGTACTTGTCTTAATGTAAAGAACCTACCATCATGCATATAAGGAAATGTAAGTCGTACATTACGTAAAGTAGGAACTTTAAATTTATAGATATCTTCTTCTAACCCAGAAACTCTTTTTCTACCAATATCGTTATATTCTGGATCGATGGGTAATCCATTATTGCGATAAGATTGATCTGTAAATAAAGTACCTTTGTGGCAAGAAGCACATTTGGATTGGAATAGATCAAACCCTGCTTGCTCTTCTTCTGTAAAAACAGAACCTTCATTTCTTTCGATTTTATCATATTTTGAATCTGCAGAGATCATCATCACCACAAATTGTGATATTGCTTTTAGCATATTTTCTGTATTGATTTTTTGATCTGTAAATGCCTCTGCAAACAATTTTACGTATTCTGGTTCGTTTTCAAGCTTTTTTAAGATACTGGCAAAAGTTTCGTTCATTTCTACCTCTGCGGTAATAGGTACGATAGGTTGTTGATCCAAGTGCGATACGGCACCATCCCATGTGAACTCTTTCATAAAAGCCAAATTGTGCAAGGGTAGGGCATTTCGAGTGCCAAGTGCACCGTCGACACCATGACTTACAATATGAGTGTGATGCGTAAAAGCAAAATCCTGTAAATGACAAAAACCGCAGGATACTACACCGTCTGAAGAAAGTCTGCCATCATAAAATAACTTTTTACCTAATTCGAACCCTTTTTCTGTGGGTGGATTAAGAGAAATATCATAAGTGGGGTCGGGAAAATTAGATGGAATTTTAAATTCTAACTTTTTATTTTCCGGAATCGGGGTATATTCATCATTATCAGAGCTAGAGTTGCAGGCAACTCCAAAAAGAATGATTCCAATATATAATAAAAACTTCATCTTTACTATTAATTCGACACCTTTGCTACGCTAAACATAGATGTTACATTTTCTGCAATTTTAGGGGCATTTTCTGGATCTACCTGTATTGATTTTTTTGCTGCAAGAGAGTGGGTATTTGTACCATCCAGAATCTTTGCAATATTTGCCTGTATGCTAACTATAGGACTTAATTTTTCAGAGATAGATACTTTTTCTGATAGCTCTACTGTAATTTCCTTATAATTATCTAATGTAGTACCATGGCTTCCAACATGAATTAAAAAATTATCAGTTTCGCCACCTTGAGGCGTAAATGTTCCTTCAAATTTTAAAAATATATAACCTGCAGACCATGACCAGAGCATATTACCTTCTTCTGCAGTAGGGACAAAATTATCGACTCCGTTAAGTGGATATTTGGATTGATCTACTCCAAAACCAAATTTAATTTTCGAATATTCTGCCGGGTCTATGTTCTTAAGTACAATTTTTTTACTATCACTTACTTCTTCATTAACTAAGAAATAGCTTTCTTCTAGAGGGTATACAAATTCTTGCCCATCTTCTTTGATCAAGACAATATTACTTATAATGTATTTTAATTCTGAAATGGTATAGGATTCGTTACTACCATTGGTATAAGATATTTTATCGCTTAGAACCACGGGCTCACTACCTATACTATTAGAAAATTCTAAATTTAAACTTCCTGCTTTGGCTACCTCATCAGTTGTTTTATCATCATCACTTTTACATGATAATAGCACTGTACAAACAAATAGTGCTAATGTAAACTTCTTTATCATTCTTTATATTTTATAAGTATTAAATCTTTTGACCCTTTATTTTCTGGGATATCAAGATCGTCACTTTCTGAGTTTCCTACGATTACAAATTTTTTGTCAGTTGTTTCGATACATCCGGTTGCAAATTCTGCCTGACCACCTCCAACTATCGATTTCCATAGGACATCACCTTTATCATTTATGACAATGCTCAATATATCGCTTTGACCATTATTCTTATCCAGATCTACATCATTACTTCTAGAGTTTCCGGTAATTATAAAATGACCATTTTTGGTTTTATGAATTCCTCGTCCGGTATCGAATTGGGTGCCTCCTATAGCTTTTTCCCATAGCATGTTTCCGTTATCGTCTATTCGTATGATCCATAGGTCTGCATTTCCCTTTGCATTAGATACATTAACATCGGCACTTCTGGCATCTCCTACGATAATATAGGTGCCATCTCCTACAGCTGCAATGCCATAAGCTACGTCAATTTCTGTACCGCCATAGGTTTTTTCCCAGACCAAATTTCCTTGAGCATCTATTTTTACTGCCCAATAATCATAGCTTCCTAAATTTACAGATATATCAGAAACATCTGCAGAACCACTTTCACTTTCAGAAGAGCCAATCATCAAGAATCCACCATCTTTGGTTTGTACTACATCATAACTTCGGTCATTGTCGTTTCCTCCAAAATAGCGTCTCCACTCTGTTTCTCCTGCTTCGTTTAGTTTGATTCCCCAAAATTCTCCTACTCCGTGTTTTTGAGTGTTTTTGTTTTTGCTAGCAGATGATGGGCCATCATCATTTCCTCCACCATTACTAAGAGAAACATCAAAAAAACCTGTAACAAAATAACCATTATCCTCGGTTTGTATTACAGAAAAAGCTCGATCAATCCCTCCAAAACCAAAAGATTTTTCCCATTGTAGTTCTCCTGAAGCATTAATTTTTATTACCCAATAGTCTTGTAAACCTTCATTTTGACTTACATCTCCATCGCTACTTCTATTATATCCTACAACTATATATCCACCATCTTTTGTTGCAATAATTTTTTCGGCTCTTTCATCTCCCGTACCTCCATAGGTTTTACTCCAAGAGATTGCCCCGTCTTTGGTAAGTTTTAATACCCAGAAATCACTGTCGGTAGCTGTTTTACCTGTAAGGTCACCATCGGTGCTTTGAGTATATCCTGCAAGAACATAGCCTCCATCGGTAGCTTCTACTACCGATAGAGCACTATCTTCATTAGTTCCACCGAAAGTTTTTATCCATTCTATTGTTTGGTTAAAAGTAGTTTCGGTAACTTCTTCGTCTTCATTCGTATTTTCTTCTGTATCCTCATTTATATCTTTTGTATCATCACTTGTACAAGAAGCTATTAATGCTAGAAGTAGGATTGAATGGTAAAATATGAATTTGAGACTATTATTCATTGGTTTGATATTAAGCAACTACTCTCTAATAAAACGTTTCATGATCAGATTACCCTCTGATTCAACGCGTAAAAAGTAAGCTCCTGTGTTTAAACTAGAGATATCTATAGTATTAGAAACGTTTCCTTTGCCAACTAATTGTCCCAGAACACTTATAATCTCATATTCTGCATGTCTTTCTACACCTCTCATATATAAATTTAACTTATTTCCTGTAACCGGATTAGGGTACAGATTAAGAATAATTTCTTCTTTTTCTTTTGGAAAATCGTTTTTAGATATGTTGGTAGTAAGTGAGACATTATCTATTGCGATATCATTTTGCCAGGTGTTTCCTGTTGTTCTGTTAAATCGCAGTTGTATATTCTTACCTACATAAGCAGCAAGATTTATGGTAGCCGTTTTCCAGGAATTTCCTTGGTTTGTGCTTTGCGTCCATAGACTAGCCCATGTGTTTCCGTTGTTTGCACTAACTTCTACCAAAAAGGATCCCATATCCGAGGCACCATACATATGGTAATCGAATGAAAACGCTGCCGAAGTCTCGTTAGTCAGATTAAAACAAGGAGAAGTTAATACAGCTTGTTTGTTAGGGAAACCAGTACCATTACCAGATGCTTCTACGAAAAGATAATAGGTTCCATTAGATGCTGCAGAAGGTCCTGTATCTCTAGACGGTGTTCCACCACTATTAATAGACCAATCTAGATTATCAGAGTTAGATTGTGACCAATTGCCGATTGTGTTTTCGAATCCTTCGTTATAAGGAAAAGAAGTGATACCAGATGTACAACCTGGAATACCCACTCCACCGTCTGTTATATTTACGCTATAATCCTCTACTTCACCATATTGAAATGACTCACAAGAAGTAGGCACTCCGTTATATTTCATAGAAACTCTCATTCTTGTAATTCCTTTAGGGGTTCCTGTAGGCACTGTAAAAGTACCATTAACTGTTGTAGCTGTAGAAGGTGTGTTTGACCATACTTGCTCTCCTGCATCTGTAAAATCTCCATTTCTGTTATAATCTATCCATACACTATAAGCTTCAGCATAAATACTGCCGGTCCATGTTGGAGTAATAGTAATGGTATTTGAGTTTCCGATAGATAGATCTGTTGATATTGTTGTATAATCCCCATAACCACCACTAGAAGCAGTAGTAGTATTGTTGATTGTACCAAGATTTACATTGCTAATGTATTCATCAGATGTTGTTCTTCCGTTAGAGTCACAGTAATTTATTTCTACGCTGTTGGTCGTAAATCTTATTGAAGCACTATAATTAGATGGAGATCCACTTTGACATTTACTTCTTACTTGTACTTCATAAGATGTATTAGCAGTTAAATTGGTAATGGTGTATGAATTTGTACTAACAGCATTGGTTGTCCAGTTTGTGGCTCCTGTTCTGCGATATCTAATATCATAGGTAGTATCTGTTACTTCTGACCAGCTTATTATAGCAGATGTAGTTGTAATCCCAGAAGAAGTTACCCCTGTTGGAGTTGCAACTGTACAAGGATCTGTTGAACCGCTCTTTTTAACAAGAAAAAATCCACCAACCGTATCACTTAAAACTATATTACCACTATTAAAATATGGATATACATTCCATACGCCATCCATGTTAGCACTATTACTACTTGTATAAGTATCAAAATACCCTACTTCTGCCATGGATTTATTACCAACATTAGAAATGTCTATAATTCTAATTCCTGCTCTATAATTTGCCAAATAGAACAAATCTCCTTTCACATATCCGTTATGGTCGGTAGCAGGCGTAGGACCTGTATAGTTCATATGTACTTTCGGGTTGTCCAAATCCTGAAAATCAAATACAATAGTTTTAGTGTTAAACCCTACATTGGTTTCATCTACTTCATCACCTAATAAAAAATATCGCATGTCTTCTGTAAACCATCCCTGGTGTGTATAATGCACATCAGAGTATCTTATGGTGGATATGAGCTTGGGATTGTTTTTATTAGTAATATCTGCAATTACCACTTCTTTTTGATTACTACCAATCAAGATTTCTTTTCCTGTATAATCACTATCGGGACCATTATAATTAACTACTTGTGCATCATGTGTATAGGGATCTATGCCCGTAGAAAGGAAACCTCCTGCATCCTTTGGGTTTTTGGGATCTCTTATGTCTATAAAAAGTGGACCTCCTCTATATCTTCCACCTCTTAGCGCACCAACGATGTAGGCATACCCAGAATCTTCATTAATCACGATATTATGGGCATTTCCAAATCCTGTGTATCGTTTATCTGCCGTAAAGTTTTGAGGTGGATTGGCTACATTACGTAATCGGGTAAGGTCAAAAACCTGTAACCCGTGACCAGAAGCTTCACTTACAATAAACGCATGATCTTTATAGACTTTAATATCACGCCATAAGCTATTTGAAGTGGCTGTAGGTACTTTACCAAGATAAACAGGAGAGGTGGGATTAGAAATATCGATAAATGCGGTACCATTATTTAAACCTATAATGGCATACTCCTTATTGGTTGTAGGGTCTGTCCATCCCCAACTGTCATTCCCACCAGAAGCATTCATGGCCGATAAAGAGATACGTGACATCAGATCGTAATCTTTACACGGATAATTACCAGCCTTACCGTTTATACAGCGAGTCTGTCCATATAAAAATACTGTTGTAGTCAGCAACAGAATTGTTAAAGTTAGTTTTTTCATTAGATTAAGTTTTATTGAGTTATGAATTAGTAATTTTTTTTAACTGATTATCAGGTGTTTTTATTGTTATAAAGCAGATAAAATACTTGCAAAAACTATTCTTTTATCGCTATGAAATGTCGTAAATAGTATTAATAGTACAACAGAGTTACTACTGTACGTCTATATCATCTATCTATGCTTTACGTATTGGCGGATATTTGACTTTTTAATTAATAGAAATCAAATATTTATAGAAACAGTATAAATATAAAATGCGATTGTATAAAAGGGGGTATTTATACCGGATGGTAGTATTATGATCAGTAATACGTTAGGTTTAAGTTGAGTTTTTTCATGAGTTTGTGTTTTTTATAGTTTGTCTAAAAACTGATTTTTTAAAGTGTTACAATAAATTAAAAATCAATCAATTAACAAATCTATTAAAAATAGTGGTAGCATTTTAGGATTTTATAGGTATGTAATAAAGATTTTTGTGTTTTTTAACTTTTTTTAACAGTTTTAGCTGTATTTATAGCAATATCTTCTGTTTATAGCGATTTTTTTTAATTAAATCCCAATTGATATTTACTCTTTATTTGATAAACAAACTACTTGCTTTATCTTTGTAATCTATCCCTGCAATAAAATTCAGATGAAGAGAATTTTCTTAGCAAGTATTTTGTTTTTTTTTATTCCTGTTTCTATAATTTTTAGTCAAAAAAAGGTCGAGTATTTGGATTCGATTCAAGTTCGTTTAAAACGTTCTCTGGATAGTATTATGCAAAATACGACCAATGATCTTAATAGTATTGTCCTAAAACAAAAGCTAAAAGAAATTACGCTTCCAAAACCCACTGTTGCAGAAAAGCAAGGTTGGAAAAGCAAAGCCAATTTTTCGTTGTTGTTCAATCAGTCTGCTTTTAATTTTGATTGGCAAGGAGGAGGGACTTCTAATATTGCAGGAAATACAGCACTCAATTTTGAGTTTAACTATAAACGAAATAGTTTGGTGTGGGATAATAAGGTGTTGGCAGATTATGGCCTTACTTTTTTAAGAGGTGAGGATTTTGCGAGAAAAACCAATGATCGTATCGAGTTTAACTCGAGATTAGGGCAGCAGATAGGGCAAAGTTTATGGAACTATTCATTATTTATAAATTTTAGATCTCAGTTTGCCAAGGGGTATCGATTTTCTAAGGATACAGATACAGAAGAGACCATTCGAACAGAAGAAACACATTTTTTTTCTCCAGCATTTGTACAGATAGGACCTGGTTTGTTATGGAAAAAAAGTGATAATCTAAATGTTAACATTGCTCCTGTAACCGCTCGTTTAATTTTTGTTGACGATCAATTTACAAGTGATGAAACTTATGTAGATGGAGACTATTTTGGAGTAGATAAAGATAAAAACTCGCGTTTTGAGTTTGGTGGATCGCTGGCTGCCTATGGTAAATTTATGATGTTAAAAAATGTATCTATAGAAAATCTGTTAAACTTATACTCTAATTATATAGAAGACCCTTTTAATGTAGATCTGGATTATACTCTAAATATTAACTTATTGGTTAATAAATATATCAAAGGTAGTTTTGTTTTTCAAGCGATCTATGACGATAATGCTACTAGCGGTTTTCAGATACGAGAAGTTATAGGGTTAGGACTCACTTATGAGTTTTGACCTTTGAGGAAATATACTATATAGAAGTATGTTAAATACTATTCGTTGTTTTGCTCATCAATTATAATTTCTGGATATAGAAAATTGTTATATGGAAAACGAGTTACATGTATATCTCTTACTTCTTTATATACTCTGTTTCTAAATGTATCGATATTTTCTTTATTAATAGCAGAAATAAATAGCGCATTGTCACCTATTCTACTCATCCACGTTTGTTTCCACTCGTCGATTGTGTAATGTATTTTTGTCTTTTCGGTGATCAAATCATCCTCATCGATGGTTTCATGTTTGTAAGCATCTATTTTGTTAAAAACCATAATAGTAGCCTTTTCTCTACAGTCAATTTCTCCAAGAATATTGTTTACCGATTCGATGTGATCTTCGAACTGAGGGTGAGAAATATCAACAATATGTAATAATAAATCTGCTTCTCGTACTTCATCTAGGGTACTTTTAAAACTTTCTACAAGTTGTGTAGGTAATTTTCTAATAAACCCTACTGTATCACTGAGTAAAAACGGAAGATTACCAATCACTACTTTTCTTACCGTAGTATCTAGCGTTGCAAACAGTTTATTTTCTGCAAAAACGTCGCTTTTAGAAACTACATTCATCAAGGTAGATTTACCCACATTGGTGTATCCTACTAATGCTACTCGCACTAATTTACCACGGTTACCACGTTGTGTTGCCATTTGCTTATCGATGGTAAGTAGCTTTTTCTTAAGTAAAGAAATACGATCCCTTACAATACGTCTATCAGTTTCGATCTCGGTTTCTCCTGGTCCACGCATTCCGATACCTCCTCGTTGTCTTTCTAAGTGAGTCCATAATCCCGTTAATCGAGGTAATAAATACTGGTATTGTGCTAATTCTACTTGGGTACGTGCATAGCTGGTCTGTGCACGTTGTGCAAAAATATCAAGAATCAAATTGGTTCGATCTATGATTTTTGCCTTAAGCACTCGTTCTACATTACGTAGTTGAGCAGGAGTAAGTTCATCATCAAAAACGACTGTGCCAATCTTATGTTGTTCTACATAGAGACGTACCTCTTCTAGTTTTCCTGATCCCAAAAAAGTTTTAGAGTTTGGCATATCCATTTTTTGAGTAAATCGCTTTACTACTTCGCCTCCTGCAGTATAAGTAAGAAACTCTAACTCATCTAAAAACTCATCCAGCTTATCTTCATCCTGGTTTTTGGTGATGATACCTATTAATACTGTCTTTTCGTATGCTACTTCTTTCCGTTCTAACATTAACTAACTTCTTATTATATTGTGGCTGTAAACAAATGTACAAAAGTACGATAATTATACGCTTAGAAACCAATATAATAAGGGGTTTCTTATAAAACTAACGATAATGCCCAATAAATTTTATTTCAGAAAAAAGGATACAAATCATTATACTGTAGCTTTTTATAATCTCGAAAACTTATTTGATATTCATGATGACCCTTATATTCTGGATGATGATTTTTTACCAGATTCAGAAAAACAATGGAATCGCAAGCGTTATGAGAAAAAGCTATTTAAACTAGGTACAGTTATTTCTAATATTGGATTTTCGAGAACAAGAAAAGCTCCTGTTTTGTTGGGAGTTGCAGAAGTAGAAAATAAAAAAGTGCTAGAAGACCTGATACAAACCAAGCATTTAAGAGAAAAAAATTATGGGATTGTACATTATGATTCTCCAGACGAACGAGGTATTGATGTGGGGCTTTTATATCAAAAACAATATTTTGAAGTGACGCATTCAGAGAGTATTCAGGTATTGGTATATAACGATAATGGGGATAGGGATTATACCAGAGATATTTTATGGGTAACAGGTATTTTAAACAATGAAGAGGTTCATATTTTAGTGAATCATTGGCCATCAAGACGTGATGGAGCAGAGGGTACTTCTTATAAACGTATTGTTGCGGCCGATAAAAATCGTGAGATTATAGATAACATAACCAACGAAAACCCAGATGCAAAAATTATTGTTATGGGAGATTTTAACGATGATCCTTTTAACGAAAGTGTTAAAAAACATCTGGTGCAAGGGGATCTTTTTAATCCTATGGAGCGGTTATTAACCCGATATCGCGGTACTACAAATTATAGGAACCAATGGAATCTTTTTGATCAGATTATTTTTACTAATAATTTTCATAAATACGAAAAAGGAAAGCATAGCTTTTCTAATGCTGCTATTTTTGATCAGGATTTTCTAAAGATATACAAAGGCAGATATAAAGGAACTCCTTTTAGAACCTATGCTGGTAGAAAATATACAGGAGGGTATAGTGATCATTTTCCCGTGTTTATGCAACTGAAATTGAATTGATCTTTCTTGATAACATCCTTTTAAAGCTAGCTTTACAACTTGCCTGTTGCTGAAGTTGTAAATTTGGAACACCCCTCTAAATCTCTCCTTTTAGGGCAATGTCATTAAGTTAAGGATTTAAAGTGTTGATTTTGTTATGTTTAACGGCTTCGTTTTTGTACCTTTACGTTAGTTAAACATCTTAAATACAGCTATTTATGAAGAATCAGTATTCGGTTTAAAAACCATGCCAAACTTGTAGAATATTTGTTAAATATTATAGAAAACCCTGATTTTACCAATACCTTTAAAATTGGTGACAATTCATTTTCTAGAACTAGGAAATTCACTTTTCAAAGTTGCTTCCTTTTTATTTGTAGTATCCCCAACAAAAGACTCCAAAGTGAACTAGACTGTTTTTTCAATCAATTCAAAGGGATTGCCAACAGTTTACGAACGGTCACATCTTCGGCTTTTTCCCAATACCGGGATAAGATCAGTTATCAAGCCTTTAAAACCGCTTGTTTCCATCTTGCCGATTACTTTTATACGAATTACAGTTTTGCTCAGTACCATCAAATGCGCCTTGTCGCTATTGATGGTACAGTATTGACACTTCCCCGTAATGAACACACGATCAAAGAGTTTGGGGACAACATACTCTCTAGTGGAAAAACTTGGATCAAAGCACAGGTTTCTTTTGCCAGTGACGTGCTTAATGGTATTTGTTTGGATGCTTGTATAGGTGCTTACAAAACTTATGAAGTTAGACAAGTTATAGACCACTTAAAAAAACTTGGCCAGCACAACCTATACCTTTTTGACAGAGGGTATTTTGGCAGGGATTCCTCTACAAAGTACAAAATACAGGTTGTCAATTTTGTTTTCGGGTACAACAAAACGCCTGTAGTGAAGTAATTGATTTTATTAAAAGTGGAATTACTGACAGTATAACCACCATTGCATATCAAGATGAACAAATTAAAGTCAGAATCAGTAAAGTACTATTAAAAACAGGGGAAGCAGAATATCTTGTTTCTTCGTTGACCAATCAAAAAAAGTACTCCCTAAAGCATTTAAAAGCGCTCTACCATAAGCGTTGGGGAATCGAAGAACAATATAAAGATATCAAACATGCTTTAGCTATTGAGAATTTTGCAGGAAAGAAAGTGAACTCTATAAAACAAGAGTTCCATACTACCATCGTTACCTATAACCTTGCGATGATGGTACTGAAAAAACCTGTAGAGAAACAAGCCAATGCTACTCAGAAAAAATATCACTATAAGGCCAATAAGAGAAGTATCCTAGCTAAATTCAAACAATGTTTTGTTGCTATTTTCTGTCAAAATGAAAAATTGGTGAAAACCTTGGAGCAGATCATCAAAACTGTAGCCAAAGAAGCTGTGCCAATAAGACCAGATAGATCCTATGAAAGAGGGAAAACTCAAAAGACCAAAAAGAAACATCATAGAGGCTATATGCCAGTTACTTAGAGCTTAACTTAATGACATTGCCACCTAGGGGGGGTACCCCCATTAAAACAATGCTGTGATGTATACTTTTATATGCTGTAAGTAGTATTGTAATCCTTATAAGCGTTAAAATAACCATGTTTCCCCTTCTAAAAACAAAAAGCAGTACTTTTAACCCAAGGAATTAACAACACATAATCCTTTAACTCTTTATGGGCTAAAAACAACGTCAACAGGTAAACTATCAACTAACAACCAACAACGATTAACCAAACTTTGGCAGAACTACAAGACATACCCAACAAACCCTTACGCAGAGGGTATACTACAGGAGCCTGTGCTACTGCTTGTACCAAGGCTGCATTGTATAGTTTGGTCACCCAACAACCCATCAAAGAAATACCTATAGAATTACCCATTGGAGAGACCGTATTGTTCAAGGTCGAATTGGTATCGCTATCTAAAAAAGAAGCGACCTATGCTACCATAAAAGATGCAGGAGATGACCCCGATGTAACCCATGGTGCAGAAATTAAAGCAACCATTTCTTTTAATACCAAAGGTGCTATTGTTTTTGAAAGAGGAGAAGGTGTTGGACTAGTAACATTACCAGGATTAGAAATCCCGGTAGGAGAACCAGCGATCAACCCAGTACCCAGAAAAATGATGAGGACCGTTTGTAAAAAAATACTGGCCGATCATCGATTAGAAAAAAACGGAGTCACTATTAGGATTGCCGTAAAAAATGGAGAGCAAATCGCCAAAAAAACATTGAATAGCCGTTTGGGTATTTTGCATGGGATATCCATCTTGGGAACCTCGGGTATTGTCACCCCTTTTTCTGCTGCTTCTTATATTGCAAGTATCCAGCAAGGAATTGATGTAGCTATTGCCAACAATAAAACCGAACTATTAATTAATTCTGGAGCGCGTAGCGAAAAAATGCTTAAAGCGCTATTTACAGATATAGATCCTATTGCCTGTGTACACTACGGAAACTGGATACAAGAAACTTTTGAGAAAATAAACGAATCCCCGCAGATCAAAAAAGTAGCCATGGGGATTATGCTGGGTAAAGCATCCAAACTGGCACAAGGCAATACTAATACTCATAGCGGAAAAACAACCTGGGACAAACAATTTATCTATCAATTGGCTATCGATGCCGGATATCCAAAAGAAATTGCTAACAAAGTTTTATCACTAAACATGGCCGGGCGTCTTCGGGAAATCTTTACTTTTACGGATCAGGAAAAATTTTATCAAAAACTAATAGAAAAATGCCATTATCACTGTAAGAGAATTGCACCCAAGGTACAGCTTGATTTGTACTTGATCAATAATGATGGCCACTATATAAAGCATTCTTTATGAATATCATGAGCCTTACCCGTCCGCTGATTGCAGGCGTGTTACATTCTTTCGAACCCGATCATATGTCGGCTGTTTCTGTATTGGCGGCAGAAAATGCTATCCAAAAAAAGAAAGTATCCATAAAAATGGTACTTACCGCATCACAATGGGCATTAGGGCATTCGGTAACGTTATTATTGTTTGGTGGAATCGCATTAGCATTTAGAGCTGCGTTGCACGCTTTTGTAGAAAACATCTCTTTTTGGGCAGAATTTTCTGTGGGGCCGATTATGATTTGGCTCGGTATTATGGCCATTCGCAGAAATCATAAGATCAATGAAATGATGGCTGATCATAAAAAAATAGAAGCACACGAACATCTTGCCAGTAATCCCATTCATTTACATGGTAAATCGGGAGAAGAAATTGCCATGAATCCTATCAACCGATCTTTTTGGATCGGGATGTTACACGGCCTTGCAGGAACAGGAGGAGCACTTACCTCTGCATTGATCATAAGTGCAGACACAGTCTCTGATGCTATTTTGATTTTGATCATAGAATCGATAGGTATCATCATCTCGATGGCGGTATATAGCTATGTACTTATTTTTACCATGAGTCGTTTTATAGAACGTAATATGTCGATTTTTAAATGGATGAATGGGGTGATAGGTATCATCTCTATTATTATTGGACTGATCATGTTACAAGGAAGTCTTTTTTGAATAATATTAACATATTCCTACTATAATTTCACTGAAAACAGGGGGTTATGGACACTATCGAAAAGCTACATTTGATTTGAATTTAAAATTTTTAAAACAACAAATCATGAAAAAAAACATTTTAAATGTAAAAGGAGCTAAACAATTATCTAAAAGCAAACAACGTAATGTCATAGGAGGTTCTTATGATCCAACAGGACAACCTTGCCATAGTGATTGGGATTGCTATCCTCCTGGTATACCTGGAATAGATGGTACTTATACATGTCTTAGAAACCGCCCTTGGGATACATCTGGAGTATGCATTTCTAGATAACCGATTTTAGAACTAATTTTAGAGAAAGACCATCTTATTTTGATGGTCTTTCTTGTTATAAAAACCTGTAAATTAACATCATGTATACTCTAAAAAGCGTCTGTTCGAGACATCCGACAAAAATTTTATCCAGTGGTTATACTGACGTTCCAAAGCAGAGCTTTGAGCATCTTTTTTCACCAGTATAAGATTTGTTTTGCGTTAAAAAATCTTGAAACCTTGGAAAGATTTTAGCAAAAAAAATCTGGTTTTCAATAAAATTGAAAAATACCTTGAAAAAAGCGCCTTTTCTTTTGGTTCGTTTTCTTTGGGCGAGCAAAAAAAATGAACGGAAAGCTAAATCAAAGGGAATTAGGTGAAATTTAACTGCGCGTAAGGATTTGAAAAACAAAGTATTAAAACACATCAATGATAGTAATTTTTTGTAATAACCTCTCGATATTGCTTGTCCTGAGTTTATCGAAGGGCTCGAGATGATGTGGAGAAAAATTGTATCGAGAATAGCTTTTTAGTATCGAACTCAAATTAGTATATTTCTTGAGTCTTTTTTAATAGCTTAGAGAATGATTGAAGCCTTACTTACATTTTTCGAAAAACATACATCGCTTACAGAAGATGAAAAGAACTATATCAAAGTACATATTCCTATAAAAGAAATAGAAAAGGATCATGTACTACTTGCTGAAGGAGAGGTATCCAAAGCATTTTACTTTATCATAAATGGATCCATCAGATTGTTTTATAAGACCGATGTAGAAGAAAAAACCGCCTATTTTTACTTCGAACATATGTTTGTTAGTTCGTATGAAAGTTTTACTAGGCAAACTCCATCAAAACATTATTTACAGGCAATCGAAAACACTTCGGTTGCAATAGTTACACATGAGGTAGCCTATAAGCTTCTCGAATTGTTTCCCAGGTTCGAATTTCTGGCCAGAGTAATGATGGAAGAAGAATTAATCGTCTATCAGGAAATCATAGCGTCTTTTATCACCTTAAATGCCGAAAAAAGATACCTCAAATTAGTACAGACCAACCCCGAGTTACCACAACGTATTCCTCAATATCAATTGGCCACTTTTTTGGGAGTAACCCCAGAAACGCTAAGTAGGATTAGAAAGAGAATTATATCCAAAGACATTTCTTGACGATCGTCAATTAACTTTTTGAAAGGTGCATTCTATATTTACATTCGTTCTTAAAGTTATTTGATCATGAAAAAAACATATCTCTTCTTATTAATAATAGGCACTATTCTACCCAATATTTTTGTGATAGTAGAGTCTATACATACCGGTAATTATTTACTCTATACACGGCCTATGGATACATTTAGTCAAATGTTTGCCAATAACGTTTCTTCTGCTTTTGTAACCGATTTACTATTTATTGTGGTACTATTTCTTATTTGGTCGTATAAAGAATCTAAACGATATCAAATAAAAAGTATTTACTGGGTGTGGATATATACGTTTGCCCTGGGTATTGCAGGGGGGCTTCCTCTGTTTCTGTACCTAAGAGAACAGAAAAAGAGTACTAACTAATAATCACTCAAAGAAATAATTTTTGACACCTAACACTCCTGTTCTTCTTCAGTATAAAAACAGATATTATTCTCTTTGAATAATTTGTATTTTCGTTTGATAGAAACTTATTGTTAATATGGCTAAATCTATATTTTTTGTCATGCTGAACTTGATTCAGCATCTTATTAACATATGTACAACCTAAAAAAATGAGATCCCAAATCTAGTTTGGGATGACATTATATATTAATTTTACTTTAGAAGACGATGAAAAAAGGGTGTTTGATCCTGTTTATAATTTTAGTAGTCATTATTACTATACCTTTTTTAATCAGTACTTTTTTTCCTGAAGAACCAGCCACATCCGAAAAAATCGCAGAAGTTTTACAACAAGAAGTTGATCGTATTGATAAAACAAAAAACATAGATGTATATATAGAGTTATTAGATTTTTTACAAAACCAAAAAAAAGACATTGTAGATGCTGTGATTGATAAAGAGGCTATTGACTGTGAACGCTTTTTTTATGTGCACAATTTTTCTGAATATGTCGAATTACCTCATCATCTTGCAACTCAGTTTCAGAAAATAACTTCAAAAAACCCTGACGTAAATCCAGGCATTTCAATTTGTCCTAAAAGAAATATTCGTTTACGAATTTCAGAAAAAACAGATGATGCTAATTATTTAAATATTGTTCATGAGGTACGTCTGGTAGATACATTAAATCAAAAATTAAATTTCAGTGCGTTTCAAGCAAAACCAATCAGAGATAGGTATGAGTATATTATTGGTATCCAAGATGTTTTTCATATCATAGACCCTAATAATTTTGCTCCTAATTAGTTTTAAAATGTGAATTTTGAAGGTCAAAGTAATACTGAAGATGAGTTCTATAAAAGAGAATTATCAAGATATAGCACAGCGTAGTTAACGATATTCTAATACAATTATAACTTAAAGCGAACTTAATAATAGTCTTGTTCATTTCATTTTTTACTAACTTCTCTTTTTGATTTTTTATACCTCAGTTTTTAATTTATTATAAAAATCCACAGAAATGAGGATACAATACACTCATTTTTGACGATTGTTTGACTCTCTTATATACTAGAGATTTGTAGTGTTAAACCTTATAAATAAAATAACATGAAAAACAAGAAGTCAACTATTGAGAGCCAAGAAAAGTCAAAACCATTTATTGGTGACACATCGTTTAATGTATCTAATGATATTGATACACCAAAACCAGATGGAAGGGATACGGGTTCCAATGAAGAAGAAGATGAGGATGATAAACCCGGGGAAAATATCTTCAAATAAAAGTGTAAAATAAAAGGCTTTCGTTATCTTTAAGATAACAAGAAAGCCTTTTCATACTTTCTTTTATTAACCACATAAATGTTGTCCTATTACATGAGAAAAATTAACTGTTTTTTCTTTTTTGTATTCCTTAGTTTTTTAGGAATAAGTCAAAATTCTAAAGCTATTGATAGTCTGGTAACACTATTATCAAAACAAGAAGGAGTTGAACTTGCTAAAACCCTAAATGAATTATCCTGGAAATATAGATACAAAAATGATTCTATCGCTATGATGTATGCCAAAAAAGCAGAAAAGCTAAGCAATGAAGCAGGATATACATTAGAATTAGCAACCAGTTACATAAGGCAGGGGACACTATATTTGAACAATAACTTATTTGAAAAGGCAGAGTACAATTTAAGTCAGGCATTAAAGCTTGAAGAAAAAGAAAATAACTTATCAGGTATTGCAAGAGCAATGTTACAATTAGGAAAACTCTATAAAAAACTAAAAGATTATGACAAAGCGTTAGAGTTTTATAACAAAAGTCTATTCATTAGACAACAACAAAATGAATACAAAAAAATAGCTTTAATTTATAACAATATAGCACTTCTATATAAAGAAAAACAGAAAAACTCTATAGCATTACAATATTATCATAAAAGTATAGACCTAAGAGATTCTATTCAAGACAAAAAAGGGTTGATCATTTCATACAAAAATATAGGAGCTTTTTATAATGAGTTAAAAAAAACTCCAAAAGCCTTGATAGAATTAGAAAAGGGTCGAAGATTAAGTATTGAGTTAAATGATTCTATTCAATTAGCAAGTATTGAGAATAATATAGGTTTATCATATGTTCATCTTGAAAAATTAGATTCTGCCCTTATTCATTTTTATCAAAGTCTATCCATTAAAGAAAAATTAAATGTAAAAAATAAGGAAGCTGTATATAACAATATTGGTTTAATAAAAGAAAAAAAGAATAAATTACAAGAAGCTATCGATCATTATAATTTTAGTATAACAATAGCCAAACAGAATAGAAATTCAATACAATTAATAGATACGTATCACCATTTAGGAAGAACATACAAGAAAATGGAAAAATATGATACAGCATTAGAATATCATTTTAAAGCTTTAGAGTTGGCAGAATTTTATGAAAAAGAACATAGAATATTAGATATTTTGTCAAGTATAGGAGAAGTATATGAACAGATGAAAGACTATCAAAATGCAAACCTCTACAATGAAAAACATATCATCATTCGAAATCAACTTGAAAACCAATCTAGAAAAAATGATGAAACAATACAATTGTTGAATTATGAAAGAAATCAAAAAAAAATACTAAAGGCAGAAAAAGAAAAATCAGATGCCGAAAGTGATCAAAAAACAACACAGATCATGACACTGATTATTGGTTGTATCTCATTGTGTGTATTATTTTTTATGTTGTTTAAATACGAGAAACAAAAAAAACAAAAAGAGATTGCCATACAGAACGAAAAACTAAAACAAGCTGAAATCGAGAAATTATTAAAAAACCAGGAATTAAAATCAATACATGCTATGATTGATGGGCAGGAAAAAGAACGAAAGCGCATCGCTCAGGATTTACATGATCGATTAGGGAGTATGTTATCGGTAGTGAAAATTCATTACAAATCTGTAGAAGAAAATTTGGAAAAGATTCAGATCGATTCCAAAATGCAATATGCGAAAGCAAATGAATTGTTAGATGAGGCGTGTGCTGCCGTTAGAGAAATATCGCATAATATGGTGTCAAATGTATTGACCAAGTTTGGGTTAATTCCTGCATTAAATGAACTAAAACAAAATATAGAAAACACGGGTGCTCTGGAAATAGAGCTCATTGATTATGGATTTGATGATCGGATAGAAAATGAAATCGAAATTAATATCTACAGGATTATTCAGGAATTAATTGGTAATACTCTAAAACATGCCAATGCAAAAGAGGTAAGTATTCAATTACTAAAAAAAGAAACAACCCTTAATATAACCGTAATTGACGATGGAGATGGTTTTAATACCAATGATATCACTAATTTTTCTGGTATAGGAATAAAAGGAATACAATCCAGAATAGAAAACTTACAAGGAGAAGTAGTGTTTGATTCTGGTAAAGGAAACGGAACTACAGTAACCATTGATATCCCAATTAATTATAAAAATACACATCATGACACTTTCTAAAAATATAAATGTACTCATCGTAGATGATCATCAGATTGTTATCGATGGAATTCGTTCTCTGCTAAGGAGTAGTAACAATATTCATATTGTAGGAGAAGCTCTTAATGGAAAAGAAGCATTACATGTACTCAGTAAAAAAACTGTAGATATTGTTATCTTGGATATCGAAATGCCAGTGATGAACGGCATTGAATTAACTCAAAGAGTAAAAGAAGAATATACAGATACAAAAGTATTAATTCTAACCATGAATAATACATTAGAATTTGTAAAGCAAGCAATTGAAATTGGTGCAGATGGATATATTATAAAAAATAGAGGTTCAGAAGAATTAGAGTCAGCTTTACAGGCATTAGGTAGTGGTAAGGAATATTATGGAAATGATGCCAATGAAACATTACGATCAGGAGTACGAAGAAAGAAAAATAGGGATGAAAATGAAATAAGACTTACCAAACGAGAAATAGATGTATTAAAATTAATTGCCGATGGAAAAACAACTCCCCAAATTGCAGATCAACTTTGTATAGCCAATAGTACAGTAGAAACACACCGACGCAATTTAATTGAAAAAACACAAGTAGAAAATGCGAGTAGGGGGCTTATGAAATTCGCAATAGAAAATAAGTACATTCCATAATTATTGATGTACCCCATTCAAAATACAAGTCCTATTGCAATAACATGAAACACTCCATTCTTATGAATCGAGTGTTTTTTGTTAGTAAGTATTCTTAAAACTCATAAATATCCTCAATTCTGAGGATAAAATTTCCACAATATTATGGTTTTACAGGAGATGTTATAACCTCAATTTTGTAAGTATAAATAACTAATATACTTACAATGAAAAGCTTGGAGATACAATATTCTAAAGAGATAGCCCGTGAGTTAGGTAAGATCGCTGTTTTTCTTCCAGGAGAAGAAGTCGAAGTAGGCGATATTCTTAGATTCCCTAATGGAAAAAAAGGGATTCTAAATAAAGCAGCACCCTTAGGGAGTTTTCAGAAAATTACCAATCTCAAAAATTTAGGAATCAATCACATAAAAACACAACTGTCAAAAACTCCTGATTCTTATCGATTTACAAGCAAAAGATCGGTTCAATTACAATTTAAAACAGGACTTAATGCCGATTTAAATGATGATTCATTACCCAAAACAAATGGAGAGTTGCACATAAAATTATCATCAGAAGGTGCTATTTGTTTTTTTGCTACAAATTGTTCTAAAATCTCTTTAGATAATATTTTAACTCTAGAAAATGAAATCAATTCTCAAGGCAAAAAAATGGTCTGGGATGATACATTCCTGGTTACTTCTGTAACTATTGCTCAAAAAGCACTAATCATACAATCTAATAGTAATACATCAGAACTAACTCTTGGAGGAGATGTACAGGGTTTACAATCCAGTAGTCTAATAAATGTAAAGGCAGATGCCCAAATTCATATCAAAAAACAAACAGGAGATATGTTGGTTAAAGATTGGTCTAACGATGTAAGTGTATTTATGGATTTGATGAAATTCGAAAAGGAAACTTTTGGAATAGAAAGTAAACATATAACGGATCATTCCATATTTCAGGATATCAATGGTGTAAAACTTCAACCTGTTCATGTTTCAGAATTAATAGATTAACTATACTCAACTATCTCGAAACCAACTTTAGGCTTCCAACAGAAAAACAGTAGTAATATTTCGAGACTCGCCTCGAAGAATTAAAGTCCAAAGTGGAGATTAAATTAATATAAACCTTAAAAACATACCCATGAGAAGAGCTTTAATCGTTGGCATAAATCATTATAAAAATGCCCCATTAAAAGGATGTATTAGCGATGCTAAGAAAATAACCCAAGTGTTGGCCACAAACGACGATGGATCTCCTAATTTTGATTGTAAACTCTTAGTAAGTAAAGAAGATGCTAAGTACCCTATAACTATTTCTAAACTCAAAAAACAGATTCATACTTTATTTAATCATGAAGCTGAAATTGCAGTACTTTACTTTTCTGGACATGGAGCCAGTAATAATGTTGGTAGTTATTTAGTTACTCAGGATGCTCAAAAATATGATGAAGGTGTTTCGTTACAGGAAATTATCACAATGGCTAACGCTTCAAAAGTAAAGGAAGTCATCATTATGTTAGATGCTTGCCATAGTGGACACTTGGGAAATCTAAAAGAGTTCGGGAACAGAAAAGTGGTGCTGCGTGAAGGTGTTTCAATATTAACTTCTAGTAGGGATACACAGTATTCTGTAGAACGAAATGGATCTGGATTATTTACTTCTATTATTTATGAAGCCATGAGTGGAGGAGCTTCAGATATTTTAGGTAATATCACTGTAGCGGGTGTCTATTATTTTGCCGATCAATTATTAAATTCATGGGAGCAACGCCCTGTTTTTAAGTCACACATTTCCAAAATGTCTTCACTAAGGTTTTGTCCTCCAAAGATACCGTTGAAAATTATTAGAAAACTTCCTATATACTTTGAAGAAAAAGAACAACCTCTCCTACTCAATCCACTTTATGAAAGTAGTATTGAACCAAGAAATGAAGTGTTTGAAGAGATTATGGCACATTTACGATTGTTTCATACTAATGGGCTTTTACTACCCAAAGGAACCTCCTTTTTGTACGATGCAGCAAAAGATAGTAAAGCATGCGAACTAACCTCACTCGGCAAGTTTTATTGGGACTTAGTTAATAAAAACCAGCTATAAAAATCGATACATATAGTACTATCAGAGTTCTAATATAAAGTATGATCTAGCCACCAAAACAAAGATCGATGAAAAATATATTTAACACCTATAAATGGATTAGTTTCATTTTCTCAATTGGAGTACCTCAAATGTTATATACGATTACAAAGGAATTTAGTGGATTAACAGGAGCGGCAGCAATTAACCATACACTTAAATACCTAGGATTTAATATTCATATGGAATTAGGGATAAAAATGCTCATCATTACAGGAGTACTTTCTTTTATCCTATCAGAATGGCTTTTTAAGCAATACTATAAATCTAAAATAGAAAAAGATATTTCTATACAAAAACTAGATAGTCTATTAAAAGTACTCTGTTTAATAGAAAGTTACAATATACCAGCATCTTTAAAAAACACACTAAAAACCTATTATTTATGAATTCAATAGAAAAAAATACACTTGCACAAGAAATCTCCTTATACCTGTTTGCTAAATATGAAGCTGTTGAGATACAAAAAAAGATGAATCTTCATAATGTACTTATTCCAAATGAAATGGAAATAAAGCGTAAAAATCTTACAGACATATTAAAACAGGAAAAGGCACATGTTTTAGCAAACATACAACGTGAAGAAAACATAAGACCATCTGTAATACTAACCCCCTCAGAAACCAAAAAAGAAGCGCTTTCTCCCCCTCTTGTTAAACCTCAAAAGATATTCATTAGTCATTCTAAAAAAGACCTGACTTATGTACAGGAAATTATTAATGTACTAGAAACAACAGGGATTAAAAGTCACCAAATATTTTGTAGTTCTTATGAGGGGTACGGAACTCCGTTAGGAGCAAATTATCTCGAGGTTCTAAAAGAAGAATTGAAAGGAGATACATTAGTATTATTTGTATTATCTAACAACTTTTTTAATAGCAATATATGTCTTTGTGAGATGGGAGCTGTATGGATATTAACACAAGATCAAATTCCTTTATACATCCCTCCTTTTAGTGCAGAAGATGTTAAAGGGGTTTTTCCTACTACACAAGGAATCTACGTTAATCAAAAGCGGCAGCTTATTATGTTAAAAGAACGCCTGGAAAAAGAGTTCGACATACAAAACAAAATTTCACATATCCATTGGGATCAGCAAATAGATCGATCTCTTAAAGTTATTAATAACACTTTGCAAACTTCTAAATAGTAAAGATAACCCTAAAACCAAAATGTATGATTTCCAAATATTGTTCGTTAATATGCGCTTGTTGTTTAGGTATTGCAATTTTAAACCTTCCAATGCCCTATTATACTTTTTTACGATTTGTGGTTGCATTGGGTGCAATGTTGATCATCATAAAAAGAAGTATCCAAAAAGAGTACCTATGGATGGGAGTGTTTATAGTTATCGCGATTCTCTTTAACCCTTTTATCTCAATATACTTACACCAAAAATCAAAATGGATATGGGTAGACATATTGGTGGCTTTGTTGTTCTTAATAGATTTTTATCCTCATAAATCAAAGCAAAAAACATTACCTGCAAAACAAACTACCCGTAAATATAGTAGAGATAAGATCTACTAAATACTACGCTGATATAGAATATAATACTCAATGTAAAAAATAAACCTAAAACCCATAGAGATGGAAATATTTAAACATTTCACAAAAAACAAAGAAGAAGAGGCACAATCAAAAAATGGAGTGGTTAAACCTATTGCCGAAATAGATCAATCAACTTCTGCCTATGAAGAGTCTAGGGCTTGTGCTGGCAGAACACCTAACTTAAAATCTTCATTAGAAACACTATATGAACAGTTTTTTTTAAGAGCAAAAAATAATGATTACGAACAGCAAAAGTTAAAACAACCTTATACCACCGAGAAAGAAAGTCTACTTATCAAAATACCTCATAAAGAAGAAGAGATAGAAAGAATACAAAAAGAGTTGGATGAGATACAATCTGAGATTGATACGTTATCTCAAGAAATGACAACTCCAAAAAAAATAAAGGAAGTTAATGATATAAAACCAAAATCGAATATAAAGTTATGGTTAGGATTAGGGTTTCTAATTCCGTTAAGTGTTTATATATTTATATTTTATATTTCCACTTCTTATTCTGCATTTTTCAAAGTTTTTGACCCTAGTATTAGTCTTTTTAATAGTGTTTTTGAAGCAGATGCTCTAAGTAAAGCTTATGAAGATGGTCCCTTAGAAGTAGGCTTTATTTTTTTAATTCCTTTTGTGTTCTTTTCATTGGGATACTTAATTCACATGTTTTGGAGTCAGAAAAAAACAAGTAGTTATCTTAAAGTAGCTGGACTGTTATTGCTTACTTTTTCTTTTGATGCTATTCTTGCGTACCTCATAGATCAAAAAGAATACGATTTTAATAAAACGCCTAGTTCACCAGAGTTTACCATCATACATGCCATTCAAGATCCCACTTTTTGGTTAATTATTTTTGCAGGATTTGTATCATATCTGGTATGGGGACTTGTTTTTGACATGGTTATGATCGAAAATGCTAAAAGAGACACTACCCGATTTTTAAGAATGGAGCTCAAAGAAAAAATAAGCCAAAAAAGAAAATTACTTATTCAGGTAAAAGACAAGCTAGAAACTGCAAAAAAAGAGATTGAAACATTTCGGGTTAGAAATAAAGAACTAGAATGTATTATAGAAGGTTTTATTCTTCCAATTCAAAACTATAAAGTATTTGCCATAGCATATTTAAAAGACTGGCAAAAGTATATCTCTGCCGAGTTACCTATGGGACAAAAAGAGAAAATTGCATTGCTTAATGAATGTCAAACCATTTATCAATCTCATATTCAGGAATTAGACTTGGTAGCCGATGACTATCAAAATAAAGTTTTTACCAAAACAATGTAACCTTAAACAATAACTCTATGAAACCTATACTTCTTATTATGATAACATATTTATGTTTATTATCGAGTTGTGGAAAAGAAAGCCCTAATGATAAACTGATATCTAAAACTAAAATAAAACAACTACACTTTAATGATAGTCTTAACATCAATATCTTATTAGATTTATCCGATAGAATTAACTATTCTAATCAAAAAGAAAATGACCTAAAACATGTCTTGAACATAGCTAAAGTTTTTAAAGAACATGTTTCAACTAAAAAAAACATTTTGTTAGACGATCATTTACAATTGTTTTTTGAACCCAATCCAAATCCTGAAAAAACGGATGAGGTAGCTACTCAGTTAAAATTTGGTATTACCAAAAGCACTATAAATGAGATAGAAATCATTGACAAGAATTATGCTGAATATCTACCTAAATTATATGAGTGGTCTCTAGAAAATCCGGAGACTAAAAAAGGAGCTCATATTTGGAGGTTTTTTAAAGATAAGGCTAAGGATTATTGTTTGAAGGAAAATCATAGAAATATTTTAATCATTCTTACTGACGGGTATCTATACCATAAAGAAAGTACTCAAAAAAAGGGTAAAAGAACTACTCGTATTAATCAAAAATTACTCAACAATCCTTTGTTAAATAAACCAAACTGGAAAAGTGTATTGGAAAAGAATGATATGGGAATTTTATGGGAGAAAGAAAAAAAGTTAAAAAACCTAGAGGTTCTCGTTCTAGGTATAGACAAACATAATCATAAAAACCCTAATGCAGAAGATATTATCAAATATTATTGGAGCAAATGGTTTCAAGAAATGGGCATAAAAAAGTATAAGATAAAAAGTGCAGATATTCCTACTAGTTTGGAAGGGATAATTCAAGACTTTATCCTTCTATAAAATGTCAAATGAATGGTTTATGCAAAAAAAAGTATTGATGAAATCTTTTTTATACTATTGGTTGTCTAATACAGAAAATCCAAAAAAATATCTGGTCGACCTTTTTTTTACCTGTATTGTTTTTGCATCAATTTTATTATTATACCTAGAAAATATAACTGGTGAATTACCATATAGTTTAAAATTTATAGACAACTCTATTGTTATTATATTCATATTAGAATATACGGCACGTTTGTATGCCTGTAGTAATTTTAGAAAAGACTGTAAAAAAAATGGATTGTTTTTTGCCTGTATGCAAAAGGTAAGATGGATGTGTAAATGGTCCTCTATTATTGATTTGATAGCTATTCTACCCGAAATTCATTGCTTTAAAATGTTTAGAATGCTTAAGTACTTAAGGGTTATAAGAATTGTTAGACTTTTTAAAGCATTTAAGGTATTAAGGGATCTTCATAAACTAGTTATCATTCTGAAAGGAATGCGAGAGGAAAATAGAATATTTTACATATTCCTTTCGGCTACAATAACTATATTATTAACAACTTCATTTGGGTTGTATGTTTCAGAAAGCTCTTCTGGAGATACTTCTTTTTCATCATATACCGATAGCTTATTATATTCTTTAAAAATAGTAGAATTACTTGATGATACACCAACAACTTATATAGGAAAAATGCTCTCGGGGTTTTTATTACTATGTAACATGGCCATATTTGGTTTCCTTATTTCAATTATTAGTAACAAAATTAAACTAGTTATGGATACAATTTCTAATGGAAAAATCCAAAAATTGAACCTTACAAATCATACCGTTATCTGTGGGTTTACCAAATCGTCTCAAAACGTATTAGAAGATCTTTTAAGAGATAAGAAAAACCATAATCGTGTAGTGCTGTTAACTACAAAATCAATAGAAGATATATCTGGATTAATCTATGTTAATGCTGATTATACAGAATACCAAAGTTTAGAAAAAGTAAATATTACCAAGGCCAAAAATGCTATAGTATTTGCAGAATCTAAAGAATCCGATACTATCAGAGATATTGATTTAAGAACCGTAATGACCGTTTTTCATATCGAAAAGGTTGCTCCTCAGGTGCATACTATAGCCGAAATTAATGACAAACAAAATGCTGAAATTATACAAGATAAAATTAACGGAGATGAAATTATTTATAAAGAGTTAATAGATGCAAAAATTATCGCAAATTGTATAAAAAATCCTAATATCTCTACTTTGTTTTATACACTTTTTGAAAGTAACGATACATGTATTCAAAGTACAACTTTAACAGATTTAAAAGTGTCAAACCCTATTGATATAAAAAAAATAAAGCATCTTTTTATAGAAATGGATAAAACATTTTTAGGAATTATAGATGCACAAAACAAACCCTATTTATCCCCTGCTAATTCTATGATGGTCGATAATGAATATAGGTTAATTTACATTTAAAACAAGATTGGTTCTATTCTAAAAAGCAACTCAAAGAGTTGCTTTTTTGTGTTTAAAACTGGTATATAAAATCGTAAAAAGAAGGCGTCATATTTAAAAATATCCTCAATTCTATGGATACAATATACTAAGATCTAACGATTGTCCTGCAAGTGATTATCAGCGAATTTTGTATTAGAAATTAATCATGAATTTAAATCGCAAAAAATGAGTAATCCAAAATTTCAAATTAAAGAAAGTAAAAACAATCAATTCTTTTTTAATCTACATGCATTAAATGGTCAAGTTATTTTAAGTAGTGAAATGTATACCACAAAGCAAGGGTGTAAAAACGGTATCGAATCTGTAAAAACCAATGCTCCAACAGATGAGAGATATAATCGAAAAGAAGCTAAAAACGGACAGTTTTATTTCAACCTAAAGGCGACTAATGGGGAAATTATAGGAAAAAGTGAAATGTACACCACCAAAGCGTCTAGAGATAATGGTATAGAATCTGTAAAAACTAATGCTCCAAAAGCAGGGATAGAAGATGCAACTATAGGAGTTGTGAATTAATTGAGAATGCAAAAGGTTGTTCTTAAATGTTGAAAATTAAAAAAACAACTTTTCTGAGCAACCTTTTATTTATATAAACAAGAATGGCCTTCAAATATTATAAACGTATTAAACTTGGTAAAGGATTTGGACTGAATATTAGTAAATCTGGCATTTCTCCTAGTTACCGATCCAAAATAGGATCTATAAGTTCCAGAGGATATTCGATCAAATCAGGAATCACAGGGTTGTCTTATAAGAAATCATTTAAGAAAAGAAAAGGATGTTTGCTCTTATTTGTTATCCTAATTAGTATTAAAGTGACCTTATTTTCTATTCTATTTTTCTCTATTTAAAAAAACAAATCAACACCATCAAAAACTGAGATTATTACATGAAAATTCAATACGCCATCCCTCTCTTACCACTCACATTAGTTTTACAATTGGCTTGCGTTTCTTGTGCAACACCAGAGTCAACAAATTGCATGGATACTAATTGCGAGGATTATAAATTCCAACAAGAGGCACAAAGAGCATTTGATGCAGATCCCGAATGTAGAAACGATTTAGATCATGATAGTGATGGGATAGCTTGTGAACATTTAAGGAATGAAGTCACAAATAATTGTCCAACAACTGCTAATTGTGGATGTTCAGGAAAAAATAAAGCACAATGTCTCAAAGATTCATGTTGTCGATGGATAGTAGGTAAAGGGTGTAATTGTAACTAATAATAAAAAATGATGAGTAAACTATTAATTCACTTATTCGCGATAACAGTAATGGCGCCTTCTATCTTAACAATAGAAGCAGATAAACACGTGTATATCTGTAAGGGACCTAAAAGTAAAAAATACCATTATGATGAGAATTGTAGAGGGTTATCAAAGTGCTCTACCGATATATCCGAAGTATCTCTAAAAGATGCTAAAAAAGAAGAGAGAACTTTGTGTGGTTGGGAGGATTAGAGAATACAATAATTAATAAAGTAAATTTAAGCAAATGACCTGGTACTACTGGATTCCATTATTTATAATTATTTTTTTCGTGTTTGTCTATTACAATGACAAAATTAAGAGAGAAAGGCTTATGAAAAAGTATAAAAACACAGAATTGGTTGAAAAATTGATGCAAGGATCATATTGGATTGGTCAAACAAAAAGAGAATTGCGAGATTCATTGGGTTACCCTAAAGACATAAGTGAACAAATTTTAAAAACAAAAACTAAAGAAATTTGGAAATATGAAAAAACAGGAGAGAATAGATATGCTCTAAAAATTACTTTAGAAAACAATAAAGTAATAGGATGGGATAAGAAATAGAACTTATAGACATGAGGATTTTTTATATGCCACGAATATATTTCCGTACTTTTACCATCAGTTATGATCAAAATCACAGCCACTGATGCAATCCAAATATATATATCCCTTTACTGCTATTCTTAACCAGGAAGATCTAAAACTCTGTTTGTTACTTAACCTTATTGATCCTAGTATTGGTGGGGTATTAGCTACAGGAGACAAAGGAACTGCCAAAACCACTATGGTACGTGGATTAAGTCAATTGATGGGCACAGATTTTCCTTTTGTAAATCTACCCATTGGAGCTACAGAGGATCGGGTATTAGGCAGTATTAATCTGGAAGCGTTGATCAATCAAAAAACTACGATTGTAGACAAAGGATTATTAGCACAAGCACATCAGGGGTTTTTATATATCGACGAAGTCAATCTACTAAATGACTATTTGATGGATGTATTGTTGGACGCTTCTGCTACCGGGGGATATCACCTGGAACGAGAAGGGATCTCCCAATGGATAGATAGTCGTTTTTGTTTGGTAGGAACCATGAACCCTGAAGAAGGGGCATTACGCCCGCAGTTATTAGACAGGTTTGGATTAAGTGTCACCATACAGACACCAAAAGATGTAAAAACACGTACCAAAATTGCCATGCAACGCCTTGATTTTGATAGTGATCCTGTTACATTTTATAAGCAATTTGAAACCGAAGAGCAGACAATTAAGAAGCAGGTTCTTTTAGCAAAACAACAATTAAATACAATTACCATTTCTGAAATCGTACAAGAGCGATGTGCGGCTTTAACGATTGCTAATCAAGTAGAGGGAATGCGTGCTGATATCTTATTACTAAAAACAGCAAGGGCTTATGCGGCCTATCTTAATCAGGCAGAAGTAACCTTAGAAATGGTGGATACCATAGCACCTTTTGTATTACAACATCGTGCAAAAGAATATACTCCTCCTTCTGATCAAGATAAGGAAACACCTTCTAATCGGGATAACCCTACTTCAGAAGAAGAAACAACCACTCAAAATGGGCAAAGTACTGCTTCTTTTCAGTTACCGAAAGTGGTACAACAAGGTCTAAAATTTTCGACTCCAAAAGCTTCCAAAAAACAAGATATTAAATTAGAAGCCATACATGATCAACAATCGGTATCCTATCCTGCACAACGACAACCCGAAATTTCGGTAATTAAATCGATTAAGAATTACCTTAGTACAGGTAAATTTACTGTGATATATCAGCAAGCAAACAAAAAGGCAACTGCCAATATTGTATTTTTGATAGACACCAGTGCCTCTATGGCAATAGATCAACAAATAGGATATCTAAAAGGAGTCATCGAAAAAACAATTACTGCTCAACCCTTTAAAAAAGTACAATATGCTATTGTAGGTTTACAAGGGACTACAGCAAAAATAGTTCAGGAATTTACATCCAATACGCAGCAAGTTTCAGCAACCAATTATCAATTAAAAACAGGAGGTAAAACCAATTTGGGCGCCGCTTTTTTTAAGGTGTATGAATTGATACGATCCATCAATACACAAACGGTACAACTGTTTGTTTTTACAGATGGCAAAATAAATACTGGAGCACAAAACCCATTTCAGTATGCAGTAGACACCTATAAAAAGTACCTAGCTCGAATCCAAAAAACTACTGTTATAGATACCGAAACTGGTTTTGTACGATTAGGCAAAGCACAACAGTTGGCACAACAATTACGACTGAATTACAATACCATTTCTGATTTTTGATAAAGAGTTAATTAATTATCTACTGCTTATCATAGACTTCGCTGTCATCCTGAACTTATTTCAGGTTCTTATCATAAAGAGTCGTTGATTAACCTTGCTCTAAATTATGATTCTTTCATCCCAGGTTTTTTTGTGCTTATCTACATACTTTTTAATTCGAGATTCATCTCTATTTTTATGACCATGAACAAAAGTTAATTTCTCATTTTTACTAAAACACCATTCTCGTTCATAACTAGGATAACTACCAAAAGGTATACCCCCTGCCCGATAAAGCATTTTTTCTGTCTTAAGGGAATTAATACCAGAACATAACCATTCTTGTTTTTCTATTGCATGGTGATGATGGTAATACATAATAGCATATGTTAAAGCAAGACAATCAAGTTGAAATTTTCTTCCTTTCTTATATTCTGGCAAAGTAGTCCATCTCGAATTATGAAAAATATCTGTATTATTTTTATTACACTGGGCCAATAAATTTTGTAATTCTTCTAGGGATTGTTTGTTTCCGAATTTTTTAAATTCTAACAATAAATCAAATTCTATATCATGAGACAAACAGTTATTATAAGATAAAGAACGAAAACCAGATACTATTGTAGGTTCTTTACCTTTTAAACAAATTAACAAATGAGATGCTAAATAATCATAATGATCCAGCGGAAGTGATTTTTTACCGTGCACAGCTTGATATCCCTGTAGTTTCATTTGACACATATTAGAAAAATAATATCGAGCCTCTTTTTTTTCTAAGGATTCTAAAGGTGGAGTTAGTACAACAATCTGAAAGTTCGATGTATCCATATCTATTTTGAGGCTTGAACAATAAACTTATTGTAAAACAAAGTGTTTTCTGGCTTTAATACTTCATCCAAATACAAAGAAGTAAATTCGGTAACAGCATTGTTATCTTTTAGTATATCATATAAAACATCAGATACAAAACTAAAACGTTCTATATAATTTTTATGTTCTAAATGTAATTGATCACCAGTAAAATACATAGTTTCTACCTTATAATGAATATCTTTGAATCCCGAATTTTTTAGTAGAGAAGGTAATTTTCTTCCTACGTAAAAATCAAAATCAACAGATTGTTTTATGATATCCAAATACTTGTTTAACTTCTCATTTTGACTATATAGATTAAAAAAGATACCATCAACATCAATTAAAACGATACGCCCTCCTTTTTTGATTACTCTATACAATTCATTAACTGCTATTTGAGGATCTTTAAGATGTTGTAAAACAAAACGACAGACAACAGCATCATAATTATCACTTCTTCTTTGAATATTTTCTAATGATGATTGGAAATACTGAATTTCTTTCTCCTTATCATTTTTAGACAATAAGGATGCCTGTATTACTCGTTGTTCTGAAAGGTCACATGCATCAATTTGAATATTTTCACATCTATTAATCAAGTATCTAGATACGATACCAGAGCCGCAACCTGCATCTAATAAATGTCTAGTATCTCGAAACGATATACCCTCAAGTTCACGAATTGGGTCATAGCAAGGCATTTTTGCTTGATTTTCTAATCTATTAGACTCGTTTTTGTTATCTAATGTATATGTTGGTTTACTCATTATTTAAGTTAGAAGTAAGATATTTTATAAAATATCGTATTCAGTTTTTTTTAAGTTCTAGCATATTTTTATGATGCCAAACTTACTGTATGGTAGATTCATGTTTCCCACCCAAAATGGGTAGTTTTTCTAATACATAAAACGGGATAAACCGACATAAATATTTTATACCAGTTTCAACTTGAATTTATTTATAAGAAAACAAGATGCAGTTGTATTGGGTAAGTTAAAATCGGAACTGGTATAACATAGTGAGATTCTGAAATAAATTCGGAATCTCACTAAAATTACTGTCTGTGAATAAAAATTATTTTAGCTTAACACTCAATTCTTAATTTCTAGTTTGTTTCCAGAAATCCAGGTTTTAAACTCATCGCCATAATACAAATATGCGGTACTTGCCGGTGATTGATAGCTACCTGCGATATCTGCCTTCAAATCCAAACGAATAGTATTTGTTTCTAGTGCTTTAAAAGACCTCCAATAAAACACCAGATAATTATCAAATATCTCATAATAAGCTACCTTATTTTGTTCTACTAGTTCTTTTAACTGCCACGGTTGCGGCGTGGTTCCAGAAGGTACTCCAATGATCGAAGTTACCATCCCTAGGTGTTCATTTTTCTTATTGATAACATCAATCGTCATGCTTACATTATCTCCTACCTTATAGTCTTTATCTGCTATAGTAGTTTTTAATGCCAATGAAGCATCTTTGGCAGAGTTGGGCAAAAAGCTATCATAGGTAATGTTTAAGGAATAAGGAAATGTAATTTCGGGATTTGAAAACTGAACTTGCAAATTTTGATTTCCTTCTATAATATACGACGCTATATTATCAATGACAATTTTTCCGTTTTTAGAACTATTTAATTGTTTGTTTAGTACCTTACCATTAAGAGTTAACGTAACAAAATCATTCTTGGTAATCATTTTAGTTTTTTGACTTCTGGTATATACTACCAATGCCTTTAAGGCCATTGATGTAGATTGTGTAGAACCAAATCTATTATGTTTGCGCATACTCACCAAGTAATCAATACCTTGAGTTACTAAAAACGTATCGTAATTTTGTTTTTTCATCAATGCCAATAATGAAAAAGCTGCAGTTTCGATATTCTTGGCATTTCCATAAGAACGTGTAATGGTATTATCTACCGGTAAATCAGAGAAACCATAATTTTCAATATTTTTCTTGATATTAGTAAGTAATAACGCTGCATTTTCTAGTCTACCCATGTTAAAGCTAGCACATGCCATCAATGCCATTCTATAGGTATCATTACTTTTTAGCGCCTCATTATAGGTATGATTATACTCTTCTTCGATATCTACCTCTACCCCCGATTCGCTTATAGCATATACAATATAGGCATTGTTTACGTTCTCTGGAGCAGCAGAAAAACCATACTTCCCTCTGTTTTGTTTAAAACCTCCTTTTCCATTTTTACGACTTAGCAGATACTTGATTGTTCTTTGTAGCATAGGTTCACTAACTCCTTCATATACTTCTTTCATCTCTGTAAACTCCATTAACCCATAGGCTGTTAATGCTTCATGAGGAGGGGTATCGCCATACCATTCAAAACCATCCTGAGCAGTTTCATAAGCCGCTAGTTTTTTATATCCTTTCTTTATAAAATCTAATGCTTTTTTCTCTATCTCGGGATTACTTTTATTGGTTTCCTTAAGATACTTTAACACCAAAATATTGGGGTAGGTACTTGACGACACTTGCTCAAAACAACCATAGGGTTCTCTTATGATTCCTTCTATACCATCCATAACATCACCTATAATATCTGTATATAATGCAAAGTTAGCTTTAAGACTACCTTTTACCATATTGTCTATGGAAAACTGGAAGGATTGTGATTTGACTCCAGAAACAGAAACCCGGGTCGGAAAATAAGGACTTAGAATCGTAGCTTCTCTTTTTATAGTATCAGAAAACTCATCAGACTCTAATGCAAGTGCAATATGTACTTTTTCTGCTTTTTTTATCGGAATAACCTTTACCTGCTGAACTACCGAACTATTGGCTTCTATGGTTATGTTTTCAGTAAAAGGTTCTAGCAATTTTAGATGCTCTGGTAATTCAACTGTTAACTTTGTAGCTATCTTTTGGGTGGTTTCATTCGTTATAGTAACCGGTAAAGTAATGGTATCATTTAGTACCATATAATTAGGGGCTTTAAAATCTACATTCAAAAGCTTTTTGGTCGCATACACTTTCTTTTGTCTACCCACCAACCCATTATAACCTAATCCTTCAGCTATAATTTGAAAAGAGGTAATTGCATCAGAATTATAAAACTCAATCTCGGCCTTCCCATTTTCATCGGTTTGTACAACGGGATTCCAATAAATAGTTTGTCTAAAATCATTACGCTCTGTAGAAAGTTTTTCTCCCTGATAAACAGGAGCATAAAACTGTTTTGCCCGATACAAGCCAGAAGGCCCGTAATTATAAAAAGTTCTAATAGTATAGTTGTTATACTTGGCATTGTTTAGTTTCTTTTTACCCCGATTATTATTAAAATTTTGATTTTTTGTTGTAACCATAATGACACCGTTGGCAGCGGCACTACCATACAAACTAGTAGCAGCTGCATTCTTTAAAACGGTAACACTGCTTACTTCATTCCCGTTTAGTTTTGACAAAACATTGGTAGCATAGGGAACACCATCTATAACTGTTAACGGTTGATTATTTCCTGATATCGAATTAGCTCCTCTTATAGAGATACTAGCTCCACTGCCATGAATCCTATTGCCATTTACAATAGTAACACCCGCTATTTGTCCCTGTAATAATTGTGCAATAGATTCATTACTTTCTATTTCATGGGTCTCAATTTTAACTATAGAGGTACTAACTAGTTTCTTTTTACTGGTTCCATATCCTAGAACCATAATTTCTTCTAGATTCGAACTATCTGCTGACAAAGCAACAGATGCTGTTGCTTCCTTCTTTACCGATTGTTTGACAGGGTTATTAAATTTAGAAGGTAGATACTTACCTTCTATAGAAGCTTCCTTAGTAGTTTCAACAGCAATGGTATTGAAAAAACCATTTGTTTTTGTGTGTTCGACAATTTCTAGCTTCCTACCATCTTCTGCATAGGCGATTAAAGTTAACCGATGGCTTTTATCGAACTTAAAAGAAAAATCACCGTTACTGTCGCTTTTAAAGACTAAGACTTTATTTCCTTGTTCATCAAACAATAACAAAGTAGCTGCTACCGGGTTTCCTTTACGATCAACCACTTTTCCTGATTGAGTTGCCAATTGCTCAGGTTTATATTGGGCTTCTTCAATAGGAATTGGTTTCAGCATATAATTCCTCCAGCCATGGGTTAACATCACATAATCTATTGCTTGATACGATTTTTTCTCTTTTGGATTAAAATAGAAGCTCGGTTTATATATGCTTCCCTTTAATTCAGATGACAATAATAGGTACGATAAAATATGATCTTGTTTATCATTTGCAAAAGACAATAGTTTATTATCTGCAATTGCAATAGACAAATTTGAAGGAACGGGACAATTGTCCTTATCTTTTGTGAATATAGCTACTTTTACCTTTTCACGAGTTTGATAAATTTCCTTGTCCAATTGTACATCAATAGTTAGCTGTTTATGTGCATTGATAAAAACCAGTCGTTCTGCTAATGGGTTTTGATTTTTGTCGGTAATACTAAATGTTGTAATTCCAATGGGAAACTTCTGTGTATCAATATCAATGATATCCTGCCCACTTTTGATAGTTTGTTTTAATAGTATCTTACAGGCATTAGAAACTTCTAAATACAATGGTTTTGTTAATGTAGAATGTACATGAAGTTTTGTGACCAAGGAATCAGAACTTACGGCAAAATTTACCCCATCTTTATAAATTTTAGGAAACGATATTCTTTCTTCTGAAGTGAATGGAGCTTTTATTTCTGCATAATATTTTTGGTTTGTAACAGGGGTAAGGTAAAAAGATCCCATCCCATCATGAAAACTAGCAAACGATGTTACCACAGTCCCGCTATTATTTATAATATTTCCTTCTACAGCTACAGGTTTTCCAAATTCGTCTATCGCCTTAAAAGCCACTTGGCTTTTAATACCTTCTAATAGTTTTCCGCTTTCCGGAAAGAATTGTAGGTCTATCGTATTCAAAACAACAGGAACACTTTTAGAAATGGATTCTGTAGTTCCTTTATGAGGAATTTGAACAATTAAGACTACATCTCGTGATGCTAAGTTATCAGGAAGTTGAAATCGTATGTTTGCTTTTCCTTCTATATTGGTAAGTATATTTTTTGATTGGATAACGTTTCCTTTTACAGATACTTTATACGTAACATCTGTATTGCTTATTGGGTTGTTTTTTAAATCCTTAATATCAAAATTTGCAGTAACCCATGATGATTTTCCGTATCCTTCTTTTTCAAACTCTAAGGATAAAAGTACATTAGGTTTTACTATTTTTTGTACCGTAATCTTCTTGGTAAATACCGCTTCTTTTTCATAATTATGCATCCAATTGGTAAACGTTCTAATGCTATAGATACCACCAACCCAATCTTTATCGATTGTAAAATCACCATAAGCATATCCCTGGTGAATCGATAATTTGATTGTTTTTACAGTGCTTCCCTGTGGTGAAATTAATTCGGCATACATGATATCACTTAATGTCGAAATGGTATTATCCATACCTACCACATAAGATTTAAACCAAATAGTTTCTCCCGGAAAATAAAAAGGTCTATCGGTTTGCGTATATATCTTTTCTATCACACAGTCTTCTACTTCCTGAGCTTTTAATGGCATCGATAAACCCATAAAAAATAGGGCGATACCTACTACTAGCAATTTATATCCTGATTCTTTCATATCTATATTTTTAACTTTAAGGTGAGCCCAATCTCGCTCTGAAGCGGGGTATTAAAAAAATTAAGCTCCTGACCAGATGAATTCCCATAAAGGCTACTATAAGGCGTATGACCTCTATATTTTGACCATGTATATATATTCTTTGCGTATACTCCTAATCTACATTCTCGTAAAAAACGTTCTTTGTTATCATTATCATCAAAAAGTGTGTATGAAATATCTACCGACTTTATGTTGATATAACTTGCGTCTACAATTGCTTCTTCTGCAACACCTGCAAAGCCATAGCGTACAAATCGATTTTCAGAAATTGGATTATTTGGGTTGTAAAAATCTACTGGGATTGTATTTGCATTTCCTTGTTGATCAACTCCAGCAAAAACATAATTGTTGGTATTTCGTTCTACAGCAGATTGCTCAGATGTTCCCAGGTAATTCAATACATTTTGGGTTCCGTTCCAGATATCTCCTCCTTTTTGAACATCTACAACTACGTTAAGTTCTAATTTTTTCCATTCAAAAGTATTGTTAATCCCAATATTATAATCTGGGACTGGATCTCCAATTATTTGCGGAGTTGCCGCCACCATAGGAAATCCATCATCACCAATAATCACATTATTTTGGTTATCTCGTGCATACGCAGACCCAATAAGTACCCCTGCAGACTCTCCTACTATCAAATTTTTCGAAACCGTAGAAAATCCTGCTATCGGTATTCGTGCAGAATTATCTGCCACTTCTAGCGTCTCGGTGTTATAGGTAGAAAAAGATATAGTTGGCTGGTAATAAAACTCATCGCCTAACCTTATTCTTGAATCGATAGTAAATTCGAAGCCTTTGGTTCGTATATCGGCTACATTTCTTAATTGAAAAACACCATTATCTATAACAGGAAATACACTTCCTTTTGTTTTTGAATCATAATAAGTAATATCAACGTTTGTATTACCTCCTAAAAGATAAAGACCAAAGGATGCATTTAGTTCGTAATTCTCTTTCTTCTCAAGATCAATCGAAGCATCAATAAATAAATCATTGTTTGATGTATTGGTTAAACTTTCTTCTGGAGCTATCAACAGACTATTGTGACTTAAATTACTATAATAAAGAGGGTTGTCATTGATATCAAATGAAGTATTAGAAGATATCAAAAGTTTATTAATACCATATATATTGAATAATTCTTTCAGATCAACCTTTAGAGATAAGGATGGCAAAAACCAATTATTATCCTGAATAGATGAATAATAAGAGTTATTCATGAACTTAAATTCCCAGGCGTTATGTATCTCATATCGAAATTGATGTAGTAGTCTAACGGTATTTCTGGATATTGATTGATTGATTTCTAGACTACTTAAAGGGTTATTAAATGTAAAATTTTCGAAACCAGAAGATTGCTGAAATAAAAACTTTAAATCATCATAGTTGTAATGAACGATCGATTTTAATCCAATCTTATTATTGTTAAGGTATCCGGAATAATCAAAGTTAATTACAGCATTTATGTTTTGAGTCTCAATATCTTTATGACTCAAAAAACCATTTTCAAAACCAACTGTTCCTTTTGTTACTCCAAATTCTTGCTTTTGTTTAGTATAGTTATAACTTAATTTACTTTCTAAACCTATCTCTTTTGTAATATCCATATCATTCTGAATACTGGCAGTAAAAGATCGGTCTTTTATCATATTACGATGATTATTTAGTAACCATAGAGGATTGTTAAACGATGTGCTAAAACTCCTTTGACTATTATCAGGTAGTATGGTTCCCTGCTGATTGCTAAAAGAAGGTGGTGTGGCCCATTGATTAAGAAGAAGGTTATTTTGAAAACCGTTACTATTAGGTTTATTATTCCTAATGGTTCGATAGGTAATAAAAGAATTCCACCCCATAGTATTGTACAGTTTTTTCTTTTTATAGCTCGCCATTAACCTATTATTAGTACTTCGTTCTCTATCGTATATGTCTTTAGAATTTTCATTTAAAAAATCAAACCCAAAGAGTTCTGCATCTGTTGAAATATTAAAAAATACTTTGTGAGAATTGTTATATGTGGTTTCTAATAAAGAATTATCATAACTACTCGATGGATTTCCGTTGCCTGTACCGGTATTTACCAATGCTCCATTACTATCATACAAATATGTATTTCCATCAAATTCGAGTGTATTTAGTAAAGGCCCATATGAAAAAATGTTACCTGTTTCGGCTCCCTGAAAAGAAAGTGCTCCATTTAGAGGAGTTCCCTGACTATAAGATCGCTGCAATTCTGGAAGGTTTTTATCTCTTATATATCGAACTCCAAAACTTGGCCGATAGCCAACCTCAAAATATACATCTGGACGGAAGTATGTTAAGTTTACTTTATCCTTCTCTATAGCTATCCCTTTAATTCTATTGTACTGAAAATAGGAGTTATTCTTATTATAAGTGGTATTAGAATTCTCAACAGTTTGAATAGTATACGCTGCCTTTTTAATATTCTTAACAGCTTTAGCATACGCATCAGAAGTTACTGGTGCTACAGAAATATATGATATGCCTCTTTCTGATACCCCATTAAACATTTCGGGAGTTACCACCACTTCTTTGTTTAACAAACCTACAAAAGAAAAAACAAGTATGTCGCCAACCTTGCATTCTATCCTATAATTTCCATCAAAATCTGTTAAAGTACTAAGACTACCTCCTTTCACATAGATATTAGCTCCAGGTAATGGGTTACCATCATCATGTAATAAAACTCCCGATACAATACCTTCCTGACCATAGCTTATTAAGGGGATCCATAAAAAAACAAGTAGTAGTATTCGTAATCTATTTCTCATCGTAGGGTAAAGTTTTGCTATACGTTTAATTTTCTTTTATGTTGCCAAAAGTACCATTGTTACTATACAGTTTAAACTAAAAATGAGTGAAACATAATTTTGATTGAGTAAAGTGTACTTATTTGAGATATCAAAGATTTATATAGTATCACAAAATCTAGCATTTTTACACTTCCTATTGTGATCTATGATCTGCTACGTTATCTTTGATCCTAATTTCTATATTCTTTTTAATCCATGTCCAAAGCATTTTTAATCGCGGCCCCCTGGAGCAACTCAGGAAAAACAACCCTTACACTGGGTTTGTCTCGTTGGTTTGTTAATCAAGGGTATAGTGTACAACCTTTTAAATGTGGACCAGATTATATCGACACCATACATCATAGTACTGCAGCGCGACAAGCCGCTGTTAATCTGGATACCATAATGATGCCTGAAGATCATGTAATCGAGGTTTTCAAAAAATATCAACAGCAAGCCGATATTAGTATTGTAGAAGGTGTCATGGGATTGTTTGATGGGGCCGTAAAAGATCACGGCAGCTCGGCATCGATTGCCAAATTATTGGATATTCCGGTTATTTTGGTGGTTAATGCCAGTAGTATGGCGTATACAATCGCGCCCATTTTACATGGGTTAAAAACTTTTGATCCCGAGGTGAAGATAGCAGGAGTTATTTTCAATTTTGTAAAAACAGCTTCGCACTATGCTTTTCTAAAAGAAGCCTGTGATACGGTAGGTATTCAATCTCTGGGATACATTCCGCCTAATGATGACATTAACATCCCGTCTCGGCATTTAGGATTGCATATAGACGATACCTTTGAAACCGTTATTGAAAAAGCAGCTACACATATTGCAGATCATATTTCTATTCAAGATCTTTTAGAGCTATCGCAAAACACTCAAAGTTTTCGAAGAGAAATAAAGACTCAAAAAACAACTCCCAAAGTCAAAGCCAAAACCATTGCAATTGCCAAAGATGCTGCCTTTAGTTTTACCTATTTAGAAAATTTAAAATGGTTAGAAACCATAGGAAATATAGTTTACTTCAGCCCTATAAAAGATACCATACTTCCTGAAGCAGATTATATATATTTGGCAGGTGGTTATCCAGAATTATACCTGCAAGAACTATCTCAGAATACCCAGATGAGAACCCAAATTAAAGAAGCAGCAAATCGAGGAGTAAAAATCTTTGCCGAATGTGGAGGGATGATGTATTTGGGAAACTCGATTATAGATGAGAATGGAGCAGCACACCCAATGGCAGGTGTATTTGAGTTTAGTACTTCTATGGAGCATAAGAAACTATCGTTAGGTTATCGAAAAGTGCTATTTAATACTATAGAAATCTGGGGACATGAATTTCATTATTCCAGCATACTGAACGATGATGAAATAGCAACCGTAGCCCAGGTATTTTCGGCGAGAGAAAAAGAAGTTACCACAAAAATTTATAGATATAAAAACGTTTATGCAAGCTACATTCATTTGTATTGGGCAGCAATAAATCCTACTACAGAGTTTGGGTTAAAACAAGAAAATATATGCATCTAATCGCAACCATACCCGGAGGGTGGAACCCTAATGATGATGGGATTTTTTATATAGAACAACAACCAGGAGACATCGTTTTTTTAAGTGCTGGTGATACTGAAATTCATACCATAAACGAGGCATATAAAGAATTACATAAGGCAGAAGGTGACACCTTACCAAGCCTGCGAATGACCAACCTTGTTTACCTAAAACAAGAACTAACGATCGATACCTATCTCGAAGAAGTACTCGAAAAAGCAAAGGTAATTGTGTGTAGTATGTTAGGAGGACTTAGCTATTACAAATACTTAGTAGAATCATTGGTTACGCTACAAGAACGCGTTGGTAACACTGTTTTATTTTTACCTGCTCACGAACCCGATTTTGAATTGATGAAATTATCTTCTGCAGAGATACAAATTGTACATCAATCTCGACAATATCTGCAAGAAGGAGGAAAAGAAAATGCGATAGCATTCCTTAACTATCTACGAAACACCTTTTTTGATACCAACATCGATATTGCTCCGGCCCAGTCAATCGCCGATGTATTTTTATATACTATAGATGCTGGAATGGTTACTCAAGAAATGCTAGCATCCTCTTTGAATAGTGACAAACCCAATGTAGTATTACTGGCATATCGTACCCATTATCTAGCCGATAATATGTCACCACTACAAGCAATGAGTGAAGCATTAAATGCTCGTAAAATGAATGCATTCGTTGTTTTTGCCAGTAACCTTAGAGATGCTAAACTATTAGAGCAGGTAGAACGATTGATGACCAATACTGGTAAGCGCACCATACATACCATTATTAATACCACAGGATTTACCATCAAACCCATGGATGGTTCTGAGTTTATTTTTGAAAAAATAAAAGTACCCGTCCTACAAGCCATATTCTCTACCGCAAATAAAGAAGTTTGGGAAGAAGGACTTTTTGGATTACCACCTACAGATATTGCCATGAATATTGCTTTGCCAGAAATTGATGGACGTATCATTGGTCGTGCCGTTTCCTTTAAAAAAGAAGTCGAAAAAGATGACCTTACCGATAGTTCGATCTTAAAATACGAGGCGCATATCCCTGCTTGCGAATTTATGGCCGAACTGGCACAGCGATGGGCCACATTACAATATAAAAAGAATAGCGAAAAAAAAGTAGCGGTTATTTTACCCAACTACCCCAATAAAGATAGTCGCCTGGCAAACGGCGTAGGATTAGATACCCCAGAAAGTTGTATCGTTTTATTAGATGCTCTTAAAACCAAAGGATATGATGTAGGTGAGCAGTTACCAACCAGTGGTACCGAATTAATGCATTGGATTACACAAATGACTACCAACGATGTGGCAACAACGATGACTCGACCTCATTCGTTGGTTTTTGACCACAAAGATTTTCAAAATTGTTTTTCGGCATTATCAAAAGGGTTACGAGAAAAAGTAATAGAACAATGGGGCACACCAGAAGAGGATCCCTATTTTACAGGTACTGGTTTTATCGTATCAGGGTTTTTAGTAGGAAATATTTTTGTTAGTATCCAACCTTCCAGAGGATATAATCAAGATCCACAAGCAATTTATCATTCTCCCGATTTACCACCTACCTATCAATATTTGGCGTATTATTTTTGGTTACAACAAGAATATCATGCAGATGCGGTCATTCATTTAGGAAAACATGGTAATCTCGAGTGGTTGCCCGGTAAAAGCGTATCGCTAGATCCAGCATCTTGTTTCCCGGCAGCTGTGTTTGGAGCCTTACCACACTTCTACCCTTTTATCATTAATGACCCGGGAGAAGGAACGCAAGCAAAAAGAAGAAACCAAGCCGTGATTATAGATCATTTGATCCCACCAATGACTAGAGCAGAAAGTTATGGTAGTTTGATGAAATTAGAACATTTGGTTGATGAATACTACGAAGCCTCTTCTTTAGACCCGAAACGATCTCGAGTACTTGAAAAAGAAATTGCCCTATTGGTAAAGGAAACGAAGCTAAATGTAGATTTAGGGATTTCGTCTGATGATGTAGATGAATTATTAGTAAAACTAGATGGATATTTATGTGAGCTGAAAGAAGCACAGATTAGAGATGGGTTACATATCTTCGGAAAAGCGCCTGTCGATGAGCAATTAATTGATTTACTCATTGCATTGCATCGTGTACCGGGCTATCACCAAGAAGGAATTACACAAGTGCTTGCAAAAGATTTGGGCATCAAAGAAAATATACTAGAAATCCCCTATACAGAAGAGATGAACCTTACCATTGAAGGCGCTTTTTGCAAAACAGCGGGACAAGTTGTTGCTCAATTAGAAACTATTGCAAAAAAGCTTCTAATCCAATTTCTTGAAAATGGAATACTACCAAAGTCTTATCCATTATTAAGTGAAATGCTGCAAGTTATTAAAAATAACACCTTACAAAAAGTACAGCAGACCACCGACGAATTACAGTTTTTATTAGATGGTTTAAATGGTCATTATGTGCCCTCTGGTCCTTCTGGAGCGCCTACTAGAGGTCGATTAGATTTATTACCAACAGGGCGAAATTTCTATTCTGTAGATGTACGTACTATTCCTACCGAAACAGCATATCGTCTCGGAGAGAAAAGTGCCCAGTTGATTATCGATCGATATTTACAAGAAAATGGAGACTATCCAGAAACGATCGGGGTTTCTGTTTGGGGTACATCTACCATGCGTACAGGAGGAGATGATATTGCACAGGCATTTGCACTAATGGGTGTTCGGCCTATTTGGAAAAATGCAAATCGTAGAGTAACAGATTTTGAGGTAGTACCACTCATCAAATTGGGGAGACCAAGAGTAGATGTTACGCTTAGAATCTCAGGTTTTTTTAGAGATGCTTTCCCAGATGTGATCAATCTGTTTAATGCTGTAGTTGCACGTTTGGCAAACCTCGATGAACCCATAGAAGATAACCCGATTCGAAAACGTTTTTTAGAAGAACAAAATCAATGGCAAGAACAAGGTCTACCACAGGAAGAAGCCTCGCAACGTGCCTTGTATAGAGTATTTGGATCTAAACCTGGTGCGTACGGAGCAGGACTACAAGCCGTAATTGATGAGAAAAACTGGCAAACACAAGAAGATCTTGCCAAAGTATATATCAATTGGAGTGGATATGCCTATGGTAACTCTAAAAAAGGAGTTTCTGCACATGAATCTTTTCAAAATAGATTGCAAGCCATGCAAATTGTCATGCAAAATCAAGATAATAGGGAACACGACATTCTGGATAGTGATGATTATTACCAATTTCATGGGGGATTGGCAAATGCGGTAAAAGCAACTAAAGGTGATGAAGCCGAGATTTATTTTGGAGATCACTCGAGACCCGAAACTCCTAAAATAAAAACATTGAAAGAAGAATTGCTAAAAGTATACCGTTCTAGAGTAGTGAATCCAAAATGGATCAAGGGTGTACAAAGACATGGGTACAAAGGAGCTTTCGAAATGGCTGCCACCCTAGATTACCTGTTTGCCTATGATGCAACCACCAATCTTATCGATGATTTTATGTACGAAGGTATTACAGAAAGTTATTTACTGACTCCAGAAAACAAAGAATTTATACAACAAAATAATCCCTGGGCTCTTAAAGATATGAGTGAACGACTACTCGAAGCCATACAAAGGGGTATGTGGGCAAATCCTTCTGATGAAATTAAAACCCAATTAGAAGAATTGTATATGGAAGGTGAAGGATTGGTTGAATGAGGTTTTTATACCAGTTCTTAAATGATTTTACCGTTAACTGAATTGAATTGTTTTTGATTCAGGTGAGAAAGAAAATTTATGGATAGCAGGGCTATCGATATATTTTATTTTGAAATATGGAGCAAAAAGAAACAATTTTAGTAGGTAATATCATTTGAGAAATGGTATTATCACAAAAAATAATGAATTACACAAGAAACAAAACCACACTAGAAGAAAATGGATATGCTATTGTAAACAATTTATATTCGAACACTGAAATTGATCAAATAATTGATTGCATAGCACAAGGCGAACAAGAAACTAGTTCATTTCATAAAACAAAGGATTTATTTGCGATTCGACAATTGATGAAGAATATCCCTGAATTATCAGGTTTATTATTTAATCAAAAACTTATTACATTAATTGATAGTTTTTCGACATCAGATTACTTTCTAACCAAAGCCATTTACTTTGATAAACCTAGTATGTCAAACTGGTTTGTGGCTTATCATCAGGATTTAAGTATTTCTGTTGACCAAAAAACAGATCTGGATAACTATAAGAATTGGACTTTTAAAAAAGGACAATATGGGGTGCAACCACCTCTTCATATTCTACAGAATACGATAACTATACGAATTCATCTAGATGATACCGATAAAAACAATGGAGCCTTAAAAGTAATTCCAAAATCACACTTAGAAGGAATTATAAGAGTAGAATCGAAAGAATGGGACACCAAAAAAGAACATATTTGCGAAGTAAAAAAAGGAGGAATCATGCTTATGAAACCTCTTACCTTACATGCTTCAAACAGAACGCTTAACGACAAACAAAGACGCGTTATTCATTTAGAGTTTAATAGTCTTCAACTACATGAGCCTTTAAACTGGTTAGAGTATTTGATGATAAAAGATGAGGTATAGGATAACTACCAAGAATGAAATAAAAATTTTGAAATAGCAAGAATCGGGTTTTTTAGCCTTCGGTATACGCATACTTTTGTGTTAAAATACTATATAAAATGAGTAAACAACACATCAATTATGATCGAATTGCCAAAGCAATTGATTATATCAGCACAAATTTTAAGGAGCAACCTTCTCTGGATCAAATTGCAGAAAGTGTGCATTTAAGTCCGCATCATTTTCAACGACTTTTTACAGATAGGGCAGGTGTAAGTCCCAAAAAGTTTATACAATACATTAGTATCAATCATGCCAAGCAATTATTAAAAAACAAACAAGCTACCTTGTTCGATACTGCATATGAGACAGGACTTTCTGGAACCAGCCGCTTACATGATTTATTTGTAAATATTGAAGGAATGACTCCGGGCGAATATAAGAACGGAGGAGAAAATCTATCCATTTGCTATAGTTTTACTGAGAGTCCTTTTGGTAAGATCATTGTAGCCTCTACCTCTAAAGGAATTTGTCATATGGCTTTTTTTGAAGAGCAAAAAGAAGCGTTTGATATACTAAAGAAAAGATTTCCCAATGCCAATTATAACCAGGTAGTGGACACCATACAACAAAATGCCCTGTTCATATTTAGAAACGATTGGAGTAAGTTAAACAAAATCAAATTACATCTAAACGGAACTCCGTTTCAGCTAAAGGTATGGGAAACTTTATTAAAGATCCCTATGGGTAATCTATCTACTTATGGTACTATCGCAAAAGAAATAGACAAGCCCAAAGCATCCAGAGCTATCGGTACCGCTATAGGTAGTAACTCTGTTGCTTTTTTGATTCCTTGTCATCGAGTGATTCAATCTACTGGTACTATCGGGGGATATCGGTGGGGAGGCACTCGAAAATCTGCAATCATAGGTTGGGAAGCTGCAAAAATGAACAGTTTATGATACACCATACCGATATCGCAGCTGCCAGCTTAAGAATTCTCATCAGAACACAACAAATATGTTATGGCGGCAATAAGAAATTAAAGATTTACGGTACGCTACACTGCAAATCTGGTAAACGAATGAACAAAGAAAACCGTGTATTTTTTTCGACCAAAGAAGAGGCATTAGAAAATAATTTTCGCCCTTGTGGTCATTGTTTACGAAAAGAGTATAATGAATGGAAAATAAACTCCAATTATATATAACCACAGCATATTTCTATAAAACCAAAGTAATATTTTATCACCCTTTTAAGGCTATTGTAATCCTAAAAAATAGAATGCGTTAGAGAATATAGTAACCCGTTGTGCATTTAGGTAATATTAATTTTTAGATTATTGATATTTCTATTGAATTCAAATCTATTGATATATTGAATGATTGTCATTGCCGTTATCTTAGATAAGATTCGGTTTTTAAATCCGTCGAAAGATTTAGCATAATTCCTTCTGATCATAAATTGATCACAAAGTTGGGAGAATAATGTTTCAATACGTTTTCTGGATTTCTTGAAAACATAAGGTTGTTCTTTATAATTATGTTGGTTAGTTCTCATAGGTGTTTCAATCCTAATATTATGACATTCAAATAGGTTTAATTGATATTCTGCTGATAAATACCCTCTATCACCAAGCAATACACAGTTCTCTAATTGATGTTTTACATCCTTTAAATAGTTGACATCATGTACAGAAGCTGGACTAATATCCATACTCTCTATAACGCCTTGTGTAGAACAAACAGCATGAAGTTTGTAGCCATAATAATGACTTGATTGACTGGCGCAATATCCTTTTTCAGGCAAACTGTAGTATTGCTCTTTGCATATTTTACTTCTAGAACTTCTGGATAATTTACAGACTTCTAAAGGCATACTGTCAACGATATAATAATGTTGAAATTGATTCAACCTAATTACCAATTCTTTGCGAAGTGATTCTCTAAAAGCAAAGAGTTTTCGTTTCCTTCTATTGTAAACACTTCGTTCTATTTTGGTAGATAAATTAGATGGTAAAATTCGAAACAGTTGACATTCACTATCAATACTCATATACTCTGAAGTTAAATCTATAGCAATGAGTTCTTTATCTCTCAGTTTAGGCTTACGTATTTGATGTAAATAATCCATTTCAGAATCTAATTCTTTTAAAACCTTGAGTATTTTATTGTAATTTGCTTGAAAGTTGTGCATAGAAATTATAGTGTGGTAACTACAATTTACTGCCTTTTAGCAGTTTGCACAACTTTTTCTAAATGCACAACGGGTTAATTAATATAAAAACAGAAATTATAAAAATGAGAAAACAGTTTTTAACAGTTTTAATCATTATTCTTGGCTTACAAGGGTATTCACAAACAGCTTTTAAAAAAGGGTATATTATTAATAACTCGAGCAAAAAAATAGAGTGTTTGATTAAAGATTTGGACTGGAGAAATAACCCTACAAAATTTGAATATAAATTAAATGAAGATGCCAATGTTAAAATAGGAACGTTAGCAACTGTAAAGGAGTTTGTGATAGCAGAAGAGACTAAATATGTTAGATTTAAAGGTGATATCGATAGATCAATCTCAACCGATAATATAAATATGATGAAATATGATAAAGACCCTATTTTTAGAGAAGAGAAATTATTTTTAAAAGTATTATTAGAAGGAAAGTCCAATCTATACCAGTATCATTCAGAATCGCTAACAAGATATTTTTATAAAACCGAAAATGGAGATATTGAACAGTTGATTTATAAAAAATATAAAGTAGAAGAACATAAAATTGCAGAGAATACAAGATATAAAGAACAGTTATGGAGAGATCTTAAGTGTTCTGACATTTCTATTAAAACTTTTAATAGTTTAGATTATAAAAAGAATGATTTAATCAATTTTTTTATAGCGTATAACGAATGCTATAATTCAGAATTTATTAGGTATCGAAAAAAGCGTAAAGAAGGATTATTTAATATAAATATAAGACCTGGTATGAATAACTCTTCGTTACATATACATAACTCGTTAGTTTCTAGAAGCGCGAATTTTGGTAAAAAAATAAGTTTTAGAATGGGGGTTGAGCTAGAGTATGTGCTACCTTTTAATAATAATAAATGGGCAATATTATTTGAGCCTACTTATAGATCATATGAATCTGAAGTAGAATTTAACTATTTTCAAACAATTGCAAATCCTATAAATTTTAAAGTAGATTATACTTCAATAGAATTTCCTGTAGGTGTTCGGTACTATTCTTTTATTAGTGACAATTCGAAATTATTTTTTAATGGATCATATGCTTTAGAATATGTAATATCGGACTCAGTCAAAAGTAGCGGTGGATCTCAATCTCCAGTTTTAGATATAAAAACAAGTGGTAATTTATCGTTTGGGGCAGGTTATACATTTAAAAATAAGTTTAGTGCCGAATTTAGGTTTAGTATACCTAGAGAAGTATTAGGGAATTATGTGTTTTGGAGTTCTGATTTTAAAAATGTATCTCTAATATTGGGATACACTATTTTTAGTAACAAAAAAATAGAGGTTAATTAACAAATTAATTTGATTCATTCACCCTTCATTTATCAATGTGTAGGGTGATTTTTTTATAAAAAAATAAAAAACACTTTTCTGTGGTAACAATATTCATGTTAATGACATAAACTTTAGACTAATAATTAATTAATTAATATAAAAACAGAAATTATAAAAATGAGAAAACAGTTTTTAACAGTTTTAATCATTATTCTTGGTTTACAAGGGTATTCACAAACAGTTTTTAAAAAAGGGTATATTATTAATAACTCGAGCAAAAAAATAGAGTGTTTGATTAAAGATTTGGACTGGAGTAATGCTCCAAAAAAAATTGAATATAAATTAAATGAAAATGCCAATATTAAAGTAGGAACGTTAGCAACGATAAAAGAATTTGGGATAGCTGAGGAGATCAAATACATTAAGTTTGTTGGTGATATCGATAGGTCAACCAGTAACGTAAATAAGATGGGATATGATAAAAAACCCGTTTTTAAAGAAGAGCAACTTTTTTTAAAAGTACTGGTAGAGGGAAAGGCTAATCTATATGAGTATCAATCAGGATCATTGACAAGATTTTTTTATAAAACCGATGAGAGAAGTATTGAACAGCTGATTTATAAAAAATATAAATTAGGAGAGTATAAGTTTGCCGAGAACACAAGGTATATGGAACAACTTTGGAGTAATCTAAAGTGTTCGGATATATCTGTGCTAGATATCAATAAATTACACTACAGAAAAAAACAATTAATTAACTTTTTTGTTTCGTATAACGAATGCCATAATTCAGAATATGCGAGGTATCGAAAAAAGCGTAAGCAAGGATTATTTAATATAAGTATAAGACCTGGTATTAATAGTTCCTCATTATTTTTAGAAAGCAGATCAAATCCTATAATATTGCCAGCCTCCAGAAACGTGGATTTCGAAAAGGAATTAAGTTTTAGAATAGGAGTAGAATTAGAGTATGTTCTACCATTTAATAATAATAAATGGTCTGTGTTATTTGAACCTACCTATAGATCATATACTCCCGAAATGGAATTCAATTATTTAATCAATGGAGGTAGAATTTTAAGAACGACTACCGTTAAAGTAGATTATACTTCTATAGAACTTCCTATAGGAGTTCGATTTTATTCTTTTATCACTGACAATTCGAAATTGTTTTTTAATGTATCCTATGCTTTGGAGTATGTGATGTCAGGTTCAATAGAAAGCAGCAATGGATATTTACCACCTGTTTTAGATGTAGAGACAGATGGTAATTTGTCTTTAGGAATTGGATATACGTTCAAAAATAAGTTTAGTGCAGAATTTAGGTATAGTGCATCTAGGGACATAGTAAGTGAGTTTTCATTATGGAATTCCGACTTTAAAAATGTATCCCTAATACTGGGTTATACTATTTTTAATAATAAAAACAAGTCGAAAAAATAAATCGTTATCTAATAAATAGATTCAATAGAATTACCCTTCATTTGTCAAAGTGGGGGGTGATTTTTTTTGTAAAAAAATATAAAGACTAGGATTGTACTCTTCTCTAATTTTTCTCTTCCTCAAAAACCATACTTTCATAAGCTCCTAAATCGGGAGCAGATGTACTTCTTGTGGTACCCAAAATATCAATTATTACCGGTGATACAGAGGCTTTCCCGTTGGCGGCAGAATCTTCACCAATAGAAAGCATATTTTTTTGAGGATCTTTAAAGTCTGGATCTTCATTCAAGATTACATTATCAAATAATGAAGTATTAGAAAAATCGTATAAAGGATTGTTTTCAAATTCATCATTAACATCGTTAAATCGAATCAGACAGTCCTTAAAAGTATAGTTAAATGCTGCATCTTCATTCTTACCAAATAAAAGCTCAATATCTTTATCTCCATAAATAATACTATTGGTAAAAGTAGCATTTAGATCTGCAACGACAATTTCTGATTCATTGATCTGAAAACTATTTTCCAAAGACATGGTAGGAAATTCTCTGAAAGCACCTATAGACGAGTAATTAGCAAAGGTACAATGGTCAAAGGTGTAAGTGCCTCCCAGAATACATCTAAAAGATGCTTGTCCTGCGTTATTAATAACCAGGTTCTCGCCTACAATATTCGCATTATTTGCTAAAATACCAATATTAGAAGAGTTATAAATTTGAGAATTAGAGATGGTCAATGTAGGATTCGCGGTTCCATCATTCGTTTCTACCAATAGTCCTACGGTGGCATTTTTTATAGTAGCATAATTTATGCTATGACCGGTACTTTCTGGAGCAATCCAAATAGTGCCCCATTGTCCGGGTATATCACTGAAATCGGGTTCTAAACGATCGCCTTCAAAAACCACTTCGTTTTCTAAAAGTTCTGGATCGGTACTAAGGTCTCCTTGTACCAATAATGTACTTCCTTTGGACGCAATTAGACCAGAGCCACTATGAAAATGAACTCTTGCACCCGGGTCTATGGTAAGTGTTTTTCCATCGGGAATTGCCGCATATCCATATATTACATAAGGCTTTTCATTGGTAAAATGAAGTTCCTCATCCTCCAGGAAAAAACCTTGAATTCTAACTTCATTATTTTCGTTATCAAAACCAAGAGAAAGTGTTTCTACCTGACCAGTAAGTTGATCACGAGAGGGAAATAAAAACACAGCATCTTTTACCAAAGTGACCAAATCTACATCCTGTTGATTTCCAGAAGTGTCAAACAAGATTTTATCGGTATATAAAAACTCCAAACCTGTAGTTTGCTCTGTTATATCTGTGGTCGTTTCTACAAAAACAAATATACTATCCTTGGCCAATACTTGTATATTCTGAAAAGATTTACCAGGTATACCATCTACATTAAGCCTGTAGCTAGAGTTAGAACCGAGTTCTAAGCCAATAGAAGGTATAGTAAGGTCATTATCGGTACGATTGTATACTTTAAAACTATAAGTGCTCGATCCAATATTACTAAAAACGGTATCCAAAAATAAAGTATCTGTCGAAAACTCTAAATTTCCTGTACTTAAATCAGATTCGAAATCATTTCGACAAGAACTCCACAACACGATAAGAGTAAGTAAAAAAAGAGAAGTTAAATAGCGCATAGGTATAGTAAAAAGGATCTTTGTGTTTAGCAATAAAAAAATAAAATACTACTCTTGCAAAGTAGTAAAGATTTTTGTTTTTATGGATGATATCGTTTTATTCTTTTCCATCAGTTGTTGCACATACGTTGTATGCAATTACTAGGATATCCTAAAGTATAACTTTTTGGATACCTAATTATTGTTTTTTTATAAAAATTTGGTAAGATCAGTGCTTCGGTAAGAGATAAAACATTTGTACATTTGCGATTCAAAAATTAATACGCAACATAAATATCTCTTATGAGTACATATGATGTAGCCGTAATAGGCTCTGGACCTGGTGGATATGTAGCCGCTATTCGATGCGCACAACTAGGTATGAAAACCGCAATAATCGAAAAATATTCTACATTAGGAGGTACTTGCCTAAATGTAGGGTGTATCCCAAGTAAGGCATTATTAGATTCTTCTCATCACTATGAGCATGCTGTAAAGCACTTTGCAGATCACGGGATTGAAATTCCGGGAGATGTAAAGATCAATCTTGAAAAAATGATTGCCCGTAAACAGGCGGTAGTAAGCCAGACCTGTGACGGAGTTAGTTTTTTAATGAAGAAAAACAATATTGATGTTTACGAAGGAATTGGATCTTTTAAAGATGCTACCCATGTAAATGTAACCAAAGCCGATGGTAGCGTAGAAACTATCGAAGCAAAAAATACAATCATTGCCACAGGTTCTAAACCTTCTTCTTTACCTTTTATCAATATCGATAAAGAGCGTGTTATTACTTCTACAGAGGCATTAAAGCTTAAAGAAGTTCCAAAACATTTGATCATTATTGGTGGTGGTGTTATTGGATTAGAACTGGGACAAGTATATAAACGCTTGGGAGCAGAAGTTTCTGTAGTAGAATATATGGATAGAATCATTCCTGGAATGGACAAAGGGCTATCCAAGGAGTTACAGAAAGTAATGAAAAAGCAAAAGTCAAAAATTTTGACTTCGCACAAAGTAACAGGAGTAACTGTATCAGGAGATGAAGTTACTGTGACGGCAGATGATAAAAAAGGAAATCCGGTAGAGTTAAAAGGTGATTATTGCCTTGTTTCTGTAGGAAGAAGACCTTATACAGATGGATTAAATGCAGAAGCAGCGGGAGTAAAACTAAATGACAGAGGGCAAGTAGAAGTTAATGATCACCTTCAAACAAGCACTCCTAATATTTATGCAATCGGCGATGTAATAAAAGGAGCAATGTTGGCTCATAAAGCCGAAGAAGAAGGAGTATTTGTTGCGGAAACGTTGGCTGGACAAAAACCACATATCGATTATAATTTAATTCCAGGAGTAGTATATACATGGCCAGAAGTTGCAGCGGTAGGAAAAACCGAAGAACAACTTAAGGAAGCTGGTGTAAAATATAAGTCTGGGCAATTTCCGTTTAGAGCATTAGGAAGATCTCGTGCCAGTGCAGATTTGGATGGATTTGTAAAAATCCTTGCAGATGAAGCAACAGATGAGGTACTTGGTGTACATATGATCGGTGCACGTTGTGCAGATTTGATTGCAGAAGCGGTTACTGCAATGGAGTTTAGAGCCTCTGCAGAGGATATCTCTCGTATGTCTCATGCGCATCCAACTTTTACAGAAGCTATTAAAGAGGCTGCTTTGGCAGCAACAGACAATAGACCTTTGCATATATAAGGATACTGATATATAATAATAACAAAGGCCTTCTGAATTTTATGTTCTGAAGGCTTTTTTTATGAGTGACACCGTTTTTCTAATGTAGATAAGTCTAGTTTACATTTTGACAGGTGTCATGTTACGTTCGACTGCTTTTTGATGTTGATTATAGATAAAATTAGTAAGTAAAGAGTTTTAAATATAATTTACCGCCATAGATTATTTAACACACAATATGGTTTCATTAAGTACATTGGATTATAGTATCATTATAGGATTTTTCTTGATTATTCTGGTAATAGGAATAGTTGTTTCAAAAAAGTCAGGAAAAAATACTTCAGAGTTTTTTTTATCAGGTAGAAGTATGCCTTGGTGGCTTTTGGGCTTTTCTATGGTAGCAACAACCTTTTCTACAGATACCCCTAATTTGGTTACAGATATTGTACGTAGTAATGGCGTTTCTGGTAACTGGGTATGGTGGGCCTTTCTACTTACGGGCTTATCTACTGTATTTATCTATGCTAAGCTTTGGAGAAAATCTAATGTCTTAACAGATATGGAGTTTTATGAGTTAAGATACAGTGGCAAACCTGCAAGGTTCTTAAGAGGTTTTAGATCTATTTATTTAGGACTTATATTTAATATTATTACTATCTCTGCGGTAAATTTGGCGGCAATTAAAATAGGAGGAATTATGCTGGGATTGTCACCGATAGAGACGATTCTAATAGGAGGAGTGATTACCGTTACTTTTAGTGCAATAGGAGGTTTTAGAGGAGTAGTATATACCGATTTTGTACTATTCTTTGTAGCAATAATTGGAGCAATTGGAGCAGCTTACTATCTGGTGAATTTACCAGAAGTAGGTGGGGTCTCAAAAATGTTGACACACGAAAATGTGTCTAGAAAATTAGCTATGTTTCCAGACTTTTCTGATACCGAAGCATTAATATCATTATTAATAATTCCGTTGGCAGTACAATGGTGGAGCTCTTGGTACCCTGGAGGAGAGCCCGGTGGTGGTGGATATATTGCGCAGCGTATGTTAGCAGCAAAAAATGAAAACCACGCCATAGCTTCGACTTTCTTTTTTAACATTATGCATTATGGATTGAGACCATGGCCATGGATTTTGGTAGCATTAGCTTCATTAGTAGTTTTTCCTGATATCGCTAGCATCAAAGACGCTTTTCCTATGATAGAAGATAGTAAACTAGGACATGACTTAGCATATTCGGCTATGTTAACAAAATTGCCAAGTGGACTTTTAGGGTTGGTGTTAGCTTCGCTGGGAGCAGCGTATATGAGTACAATTTCTACGCAACTAAATTGGGGATCATCTTATATTGTAAATGATTTTTATAAGCAACAAGTTAATAAAAACGCTTCAGAAAAAGAACTGGTTAATGTAGGACGACTTTCTACAGTTTTATTGATGGTGGCAAGTGCAATCATGGCATTGTCTCTTACCAATGCAAAACAGCTTTTTGATATTCTTTTGATGTTTGGTGCTGGTACCGGTTTGGTATATATCCTAAGGTGGTTTTGGTGGAGAATTAATGCATGGAGTGAGATATCGGTAATGTTTACGGCCGCAATTGTAAGTCTGGTGCTAACATTTTCGTCTCTGGGGGAGATCCTTTTCGGATATACCGATAAGCATGGAACAATTATCGAAGGTGCTTTACCTTCTTGGTCTAAATTCTTGATAATAGTATTGGTTACTACCATTGTATGGATTGTAGTAACGTTCCTTACAAAGCCAGAAGAGAAAGCTATCCTAAATAGTTTTTATAAAAAGACACAACCCGGTGGCCCAGGATGGAAAAAAATATTGGATCAAGCTCGTAAAGATAAGATAGATATTATAGAAAGAGGAGCCGATAAATGGGCTGTTCCTTCGGGGATTTTGGCCATGGTTTTGGGGTGCGTATTCGTATATGGTGCCATGTTTGCTACAGGAAACTGGATATATGGAGAATATCCCCTAGCAATGGGATTAACTGTTTTGGTAGCGATCTCGGGATTTTTATTGGCAAAAGTTTGGAGTAGAATGAAAAGTAAATTCTTTTAATCCACATTGTGGAGTTTGATTCTCCGAAGCTTGCCTCGAAATGTAAAAAACTGTTTTTCCACTGGATGCTTGAGCCTGCTTCGAGGTAGTTGACTTTTCTGAAATCTAATAGAAATATAATGTTGTACTTATACGAAACCTTCCCGCTTGGTGCGGCAAGGTTTCGTTGTTGTGAGAAAGTCTCCTGCAGCCTGCAGGAAGGTTTCGTTGTTGTGAGAAAGTCTCCTGCAGCCTGCAGGAAGGTTTCGTTGTTGTGAGAAAGTCTCCTGCAGCCTGCAGGAAGGTTTCGTTGTTATAAGAAAGTCTCCTGCAGCCTGCAAGAAGGTTTCGTTGTTGTGAGAAAGTTTCTTGTACCATGTAGCAAAAGAAAACTAGATATTTCCTAATCTCTCCAAAACCTCAGATTTATAATTTCTACTAATAGGAATGGATTTGTTATGTAAAACAATTTCTTCATTAGAAAATGAATCTATTTTGGGAATAGAAATAATATAAGATCGATGAGTTCTCATAAACTGCTGTTGGGGTAGCTTTACTTCAATATTACTAATGGTTTCTCTAGTGGTGATGATTATAGAATCGCAATGAATTTTTACATAATCACTATAACTTTCGATATAAATAATATCCCTAAAATTTACTTTTTTCATCCTTCTTTCAGACCTAACAAAAATAAAATCATTGTGATTAGATTCTATTGGTTGTATAGTTCTCTCTTTATGATATACTTCAAAATAATTATTTACAGCACTCAACAATCGTTCAAAGGATATTGGTTTTAATAAATAGTCCACAGCATGTAAATCAAACCCTTCTATGGCATATTCTCGGTAGGCAGTTGTAAAAATAATTTTGATTTGCTTATTAATAGATTTTGCAAAAGAAATACCAGAAATCTCTGGCATATTAATATCTAGAAATATCAAATCTATTTGTTGCATATTAATGCAATTAAAGGCATCCAAGGCGTTATTGCAACTTGCTACCACTTCAATACGATCAATTTTAGATAAATGCGAAGCAATAATCTCTCTTGCAGTTGGTTCATCGTCTACAATAATACATGAAATTTTAGTTTTCATAGTGCATATTTCTTAGAGGTGTTTAATTGCAGTTGTACCGTATGCCAACTTTCGTTTTTAGAAATAATAAGATCATGATTATTTGCATATAACGTGGATAATCTTTTTTTGATATTGGATAAACCAATACCATCATTATTAGTATCCGAGGAGCTATGTATAGAATTTTTAATGTTAAAGTTGATACTGTTTTCACTACAGTAGAGATCCATACTAATGGTTAGTTTCTTATTTCTTATTTGACCGTGTTTAAAACTGTTTTCTACGAATGGAATTAACAACATAGGGGGGATCATAATAGATTCGTCAATAGCATCAAAATTCATAGATACTATAAGGGTGTCGCTAAACCGCATCTTTTCTAAAGTTACATAATCCTTGATATGTTCTATTTCTTCTTTTAACGATACCAATGGCTTGTCAACCTGATACAATAAATAGTCTAACAAGTTAGAAAGTTTAAGAATCATTTCGGGAGTTTCTTCTGACTTTTTAAGTGCAAAACCATACATGGTATTTAGCGTATTAAACAAGAAATGAGGGTGAATTTGCATTTTTAGATAATGTAACTCCTGTTCTTTTAGTTTAAGTTGGGTCTCAAGAATTTTGCGTTGTAATTCTTGGTTGTTAGAATTAGATTTATAGTTCTGTTGTGCCAGGCTAAAAGCACAGACAACAAATACAACAAAATAAACTGCAATAAATAAAAAAAGAGGGCTACGAGTCATAGGTGCCATGTCTCCAATTCTGACTTCTGTTAGAAATAATAGCCCATAAAAAAAAGAAAGTACAATAAGTAAAGCAGAAATAATGATAGCATATATACAGTAGAGTACAAAATAAAAATATTTTTGCCGCAACAAATATTGTGGAATTAATATATATGCAACGGTGTATGTCATGCCAATGGTTACAGGCATCAGAAAGACAGAAAAAGAAAAAATGTAGTTTATATTTTCACTGTTATATCCAAAAAAATAGGTGTAAGAAAATAAAACAACAATCCAAAAAAAGATATGAAGTACCAATTGCGCTATTTTTTTTAGTATAAATTCTCTCGAAAGCATATATGTGCAATATCTGGTTTTTTTATGATGAAAATAATATTTGTAGACAAATTACAGATAAAGTAGGCTTTTTGACAGAAATACTTGTTTTAACACCAAAATTGTTTCTAATCCAGTAAAAAAACGAATACATTTGGTTATTGAACGCAAAACAAAATTTAAAAGAGTATTCTGGGGTAATTTTGGATATATCTAATCCAAAATAGAGGTGTATTATGATTTCACTTGTTTCTTTACAGTTATATAATCCATTACTTTTTGTAAGTTTTTATCAACTCTTGTTTGATGGAGGGGCGTATTATATGTTTCCTATTTTAATCTTATTATTATTGATATTATTTTTGATACTGAAGACAATATTAAAAATAAAAAAAAGAAATTTTAAGCTGCAAAAAAATATTAGTTTGATTAATTCCATTGGTTTGCTAGCGATCGTTTATGGCGTCATTGGACAATTAATAGGTCTTGTATCTGCGTTTGATAAAATCGAATTACTAGGAGAGATTTCTACATCTTTATTGGCAGGAGGGTTAAAACTTTCTGCGCTCCCCACAATTTTTGGCCTTATGGTTTTTATTGTTTCTAGAATATCAACGGTTATTTTTACATGGATTCACGACCATTCAGAAACAGAGTAATAAAACAGATTTCGTCCTCATCTTCAATTTTATATATAGCATTTACATTTTAAACATTAGATAATTTTCTGTCATAGACTTTAAGTCTGTAATAGTTCTACTTTTTTGATCCCTTATTAGTATAAGGAAGCATAACTATATCCAAAAAACAATAATCAAAATGAAAAAAGCAATAAACATTTTTTTAGGAATATTAGTAACAGTTCTAGTGATGGCTATCGGATTCTATTTTTTCTTATTTCTCAATCCTCTAAACATTTATAATGCTAATCTGTTAAAATGGATTCCGGTTTTGATCGGGAGTATTGCTATGATTTTAAGCGGTATTATTAATAAATATACTCCTAATAAACTATTACCCATACTGTTTATACCATATTGCATTTTTGATCTTTTTAGTTTTTTATATTTCCCTTTCATTTTTGTATTGATAGGAATGGGAGTTCTTTCATTGGTAATTACGAGAGCAAATGCTAAAAAAAAGTATAAGATTTTGTCGAGTATAGCTACTCTCGGAATATTCCTTTTCTTCTTGTTTTTACAACCTTTAAAACTACAAAAAAGTACTGTCATTGTTGATGCTAAAGAAAACTTGATTGATCACAAAGTTTTATGGGATTTTACAGAAAATAAAAAATTAAAGCTACCTAGTCATGTTCTTAAAGATCAAAACGGAAACCAGTTTAATTTAAAAAATGTTAATCAAAAAACACATCTGATAACCTTTTGGGCAACTTGGTGTTCACCTTGTATGCAAGAAAAAGAAGAGTTAGAAAAATTAAAAAGTGATTTTAAATCTAAACTGAACATTGGATATATAGATATTTCATTTGATGATAATGTTAGTAAATGGAAAAGATTTATAGATACAAAGAGTCCATTAGGTATTCAGCTTATTTCTAATAATCAAAAGCAAACCAGAAGACTATTACAAATAGGCGGAATTCCGATACACTTCATTGTAAACTCAGAAGGAGTTTATAAAGAGTATCACTCTTTGGAAGCTATACGAGAAACTTTAAGTAAATCAACTTTGAAATAATAATAATTAATAATATGAAAAAAAGGACAATAGTAATAATGTTTTTAATGGGATATGGTATGATAGCCCAAACATTTAATAAACAGAAATTAGACAGTTTATTTAATTTGATTGAAACAAATAATAAAGGAATGGGGAGCATTTCTATATTTCATGAAGGAAAAGAGGTATATCAAAATTGCATAGGTTATGCAGACGTAGAGAATAATAGAGAAGCAAGTAAAAATACCAAATATAGAATAGGTTCTATTACCAAAACATATACTGCTACAATGATTATGCAGTTAGTCGATGAAAAAAAAATAACATTGACCACTACAATCGACACATACTTTCCTTTAGTACCAAATGCTGATAAGATAACTATAGGGCATTTATTAAAACATCGTAGTGGTTTGTATAATATTACTGATGATGTAGATTTTGTAAACTGGATGGTTCTACCACAAACAAGAAATCAAATGATAGCAAGAGTTATAAAATCAGAATCACAGTTTACACCTAATAGTAAAACAGAATACTCGAATACAAATTATCTTTTATTATCATACATTATTGAAGACATAGAAAAAAAGACATATGCCCAAGTGTTACAGTCCAAAATTGTAAAACCTTGCAGGTTAAGGAATACCTACTATGGTAGTAAAATAGATACAAAAAATAATGAAGCATTATCATATGAATTAGAAGATAAATGGAACCCATCTATAGAGACAGATATGAGCGTGCCTTTGGGTGCAGGAGGGATTGTTTCTACTTCATCAGACGTGAATGCTTTTTATGATCACTTATTTGAAGGAAAACTTATTTCAAGGGAAGCATTAAATAAGATGAAAATTATAGATGGTGGTTTAGGTATGGGACTTATGATGTTACCATTTCAAGATAAGAAAGTATATGGTCATCATGGAAAAATTGATGGGTTTCAATCACTTTCTGGCTATTTTATAAACGAAAAGATTGGAATAACATACATTGCCAATGGTGTTGTCTTACCCATAGAGAGTATTGTTTTGGGAGCGTTGCAGATATATTCTGGTGAGGATTATAAGCTTCCAGATTTTAAACCTACCGCAAAATTAAAAGAAGCACAATTAAAATCATATTTTGGAGTATATAGCAGCCCAAATTTTCCGTTGGTCATAGAGATTATTCAAAAGGATGGTGTTTTACTGGCTCAAGCAACGGGCAAACCGTTATTACCATTAGAACCAGTAGGAGAAAATAAATTTAAATCTGACAGAGCAATGTTGACTTTGAGATTCGTTCCAGAAGAAGATAAAATGTTTTTTGAGAGAGGAAACCAAAAGCAGGTATTGGTCAGAAAACCCAAAGAACAATAAGGAATTAATCTTATAATTACAAAAAGCCTTGTTTAAGTTGAAACACAAGGCTTTTTGTATTGTAAAAGACTATTTATGAGACCCATCGCAATAAGGAGGGTTGCTTGTTTGTTTGCAAGTACATAAATATGCTTCTTTGTTTTCATCAACGCTAAAAACCATTGGTGTTGTTGCTTTGGCTGCTTTGTGTGCCCCATTACAAAAAGGCTGATCTTCACTATGCCCACAAGTACACCAAGCATAATTTTTTCCTCCTTCTAATTGACAGGCGATGGGTGCATCACCACCTCTTTTATTATTTTCCATAGTTTCTTTCTTTTGAATCTAAAAATATTGTATTTGACATTAAGATTCATTCTAAATTTTTATTCCTTTATTTTATTATACAGTATTGGGACAAGCTGCAAAATATCCAAACCAAAAAGCATTGTAAGTATGTAAACGGTTTAAGGTATCTTTACTTTTAATACTTTCTAGTTTGTTTTCGTATAACTTCCATACATTTCCTTGCTTGTCTACTGCTAGAGATTTTTTATCATAGGAAACAAATTGTATGTCTTTGGTAAAGTATACACTATGTGCACCACTTCTATCTGTAAATACTGTAAAGTTTTTGTGATTTATTTTATTTTTATAGACGTGGTTTTTTCTTAAAAAACGAGAAGAAATAGCAATGTTTTCTTCTGTTTCTTCAGGAATTCGGATAATCAAAACCTCTTGTTTGTTTTTTAACCTTTTGTCTTTTTTAGAAACAGAAAACATTAAATCATCTGTAGCAAAATAATCCTGATAAGCAACTCCTTCATCATAATTTCTTTGGTGGCCAGTTCGAATCGATAATACCGTAGTCTTGGGATGAAGTTTTTTCTATTTTCCCCAGGTAGTAGTTATTACACTTAGGTAATCTAACTTGATACCTTTTCTTGTCAATGGTCCGATGACTGGTTTCCCCCAAAGCGTATTCCGTAAGGATTGTGTTTTTTTATCATACATAAATTTATTTGACTGGTATAAAAAAACCACTGGTTCCTAATTCATAATTGACTCCATCTTTTTCAGTTTTATATAAAATTACGGTACCACATAAAGTACAGTATACACCGGCAACATCGATTCCGCCCACATTATCGGTAAACATCTCATGCCATGCCAAAATTCGTTTGGGGTAAGCTCTCGTATCCCCATTTATAGAAATTCCAAAAACGATGTCGGTATTATTTAAATACCTGGCATTTTCTGCACGTATCATTGTTGGATTTCGTAGGGGAGGTACACCATCTTGTATAACTCCGCCTCAGCGAACTTCATCCAATCGGATTGTAGATTGTTGTTCTCTATTTAAAAAATAAGATAGAAATCGATTATAAATAGAATCATGTAATAAGGATTTGAACGTGTAGTAGGAAGGAGTGTAGGTTGGTTCTTTACTCATAAATATTCATACCATAGATTGTAATCAAAACGGTAGTTTTTGTTGGTGTTTTTTTTAGAATGTCCAGTAGTTTTACTCTAAGGTATAGGTTTTTAAAAAAAAACATAGATTCAATGGTATATATTTCAAAGCCTTCTGACCAATTAGTTTCGATATATTTTAGGGCTTTTTGATGTGTAGATTGATCAGAAAATATAAAAAAGTCCAAAAAATACTCATAGTCTTTTTTAAGTTGGGATTTTTGGGATATGTTTTGACTTAGAATAGGTCCACTTATAATGAATATAAAAACAATTAATAAATTCCTCATTAATAACGTTTTATATAGTAAGTCGTAAAAATGTATAGTTTTTGACAGTTATAAGAAGTTTTCGATTTGATCAAATAGTAATTATAAAAATGACCTCTTATGAAGTACAAAAGAGGTCATTTAGATTATGTTGCTAAAAAATAGAAAGATTGCGTTATTACCAAATAATTAATTATTTAGTGGTAATAGTTGGAAGATCGTCGTGTGTATAGTTCAATACAAATATGCAGTCAAAATCAACTTTGCCTTCTGTATCTAATTTCGACATATTTATAGCACCAGATATATTAGAACTACCTTCGATATTTGAAAAATAACCATCCCCATAAACAAAATTATTTTGAATATCATCTACTTCGTGTGTTACTCCCGTAATATGCGTAATCTCTTTATCTCCCTGATAAATCGTTTGTAGAGTTGTAAGTGTTTGGGTAGCATAGGTTCCAGAATCAAAGTTAAAAACAGTGGTATTCAACTTTATTTTTGGTAACCCATCATTGTTTGCTTGAACCGTTACTATCTCAGATAAACAATCTGTGCCATTACCAACCTTAAGATTAGTTCTTGCATCTAGAAGCTCTACATTAAAACATATAGCAGAGGATTCTACACCAAGTTCTTGTTCGAAATCAGAAGGGACTCTCTTTGCCCCAGTTCCTTTTAATCTTAGAATATTGATGCCATTTTTTTTATAACTAGGTCTTTTGGAAGGAATTATAAATAGCGAGTTGAAAGTTATCTCATTAGAATTATGTATATCTATAACACCAGATAAATGTATTTTTCCTTTAGCATTTCTATAATCCCCCGTTCCATCCATAATATCAATAGCATCTGCTATTGGGATTAACCCAGTTGCATTAGTAATTTTATTAGCCTCATCATCAGCGGTCGGTTGTTCGTTGATCAGCCCTCTGGTAATTAGTAATCCAGAACCATCATTAAAACTAAAAATAGAAGTACTAATAAATGTATAGCTACCATCTGTATTTGCCTCTATATCAGATAAACAATAAGTAACTGTACCTATAACCTGATTGTTAGAAACATCGATAAGTGATGCATCAAAACAAAGACCAGTTGTAATTCCATCATTATTGAATTCTGCTATGGATCGCTCTTCCCCCACAGTTTTACTTACAGCTTTAACGATTCTTGAATAACCAAGCCCAGAGGGAACTGTAGATTTATCATCTGATGTAGGAAAGTTAAAGGCATCTCCGGTTTCTTCTTCTATATCAGAAGAACAGGAAAATATTAAAAATGAAAGTAAGCCAAATAAGAAAACACCTCTAAAAATGAGTTTGAATTGTGTCATGATAGTTTAATTTAAAATTGAGTTTAAAATGTTGAGTTAAAGTTGAGATGAAATTAGCGATAATAGTAGAAACCTAAATGTATCTAGGAGTTAAAAAACTATTAAAAAAACAATTTCTTTTTAAGTGTAAGGTGTTGATATTTAGTTTGTTGTTTTGGGTTTGAGTTGCTGGTTAATAGTAGGGTTAAGGGACAATTATGCGTTTTTTTTCTATAACAACATACAAGTATTTTTTATGATTTTTTAGAAATTATTAAGAAATATAGGTATTTTCTTTAGTGATAAAAATGCTAATTATTAAAAGGAGGTAAATGTTTTGTGTTAAATTCGCTATTCGAGTTGCATTTTTAATTTGTGCCAAAAGAAAATCAGCTATTTGATATTTATTCAGAAGTAATTAGTGTAAAAAGGTCATTTTATTAAGGTAAGCCTATTGTACAAATTGAGTGAACAATATCGTATCACTTATTTCAATTATAAAAAAACAGATTAAATGGCAGGAAAGACTAATTTAGCCGAATTGATAAAAGGGATGACCCCAAAACTGAATGATGGAGAATATGTGTTCTCTACAATAAAAGATATCAACAGAATAAATAGAAAAGATACTATTTGTGAATTTAAAGAAGAGGAGGGTACAACCATTGTTGTTGAACGTAAAAAAGCAGATGATTTAAGCATTAGTTATGATTATGTGGCATCTTGGATCACACTAACCGTACATTCATCATTAGAAGCAGTGGGGTTAACAGCAATATTTTCAAACGAATTAGCAAAGAACGATATTAGTTGTAATGTTATTGCAGGGTATTATCATGATCATATTTTCGTAGATAAAAAAGATTCGAATAAAGCAATTTTGGTTTTAAAACAATTATCAGAAAATTATGAAAATAACTAATATATGTAATGTACGATATCTTATATTCTAGCCTGATACGTATAAAGATCAAAATATCTACCTTGAGCAGAAATAAGCTCGTCGTGCGTACCGCGTTCTGCAATCTTGCCAGATTCTATCACCAATATTTGATCTGCTTTTTTAATAGTACTAAGTCTGTGAGCTATTACAAAAGTGGTTCTGCCTTTCATTAATTCATTAAGACTTCTTTGTATCAAGGCTTCACTTTCTGTATCAAGACTAGAAGTAGCTTCGTCTAGAATGATAATCTGTGGGTCGGCCAAAATGGCTCTTGCGATAGCAATTCTTTGTCGTTGACCTCCTGATAGTTTCACCCCTCTTTCTCCGATTAATGTTTCTAATCCATCATCAAATCGATCTGTAAATTCATTTACATAGGCTGCTTGTATAGCTTGTTGTAATTGTTCTTGAGTAGCATCTGGTCTAGGAAAAAGTATATTTTCTTTTATGGTTCCTTCAAATAAAAATTCATCTTGTAGGACAACCCCTAAGTGACGACGATAACTCTGTAGCTTTACGGTAGAAATGTCGGTACCATCAATAGTAATATCACCAGATTTTGGTGTTAAAAATGTAGCCGCAAGCCCTGCTATAGTAGATTTTCCAGAACCCGAACTACCTACCAAAGCTGTTACAGATCCTGCGGGAGCTTTAAAATTAATATTGTGTAAGACCTCTTTTCCTTCGAGATAAGAGAAAGAAACATTGTTAAAAGCAATATTACCAGTAATCGTATCCAGTGCTATGGTGCGATTTTCTAACGCTTCTTCTGGCGTCATATTCATCAATTCTTCGGTGCGATCTAAACCGGCTAGTGCTTCTGTTAATTGACTGCCAATATTACTCATTTGCACAATAGGAGCGATCATAAAAGCCAAGTACATGGTAAAAGATAAAAATTCACCAGCGGTCATAGTTCCTTGCATCATATAATACCCCCCAATACCCATAATCCCGGTAGAGGCAATTCCTGCTAATAAAAATGTAGAAGAACTGGTCATTAATGCAGTTGCGGTTAAACTTTTCTTAACATTTTGAAATAAACGATCAACGCCTTTTTCGAATATTTTATGTTCTTGTTCTTCTGCTCCAAAACCTTTAATAACGCGAACACCAGCTAAAGTTTCTGTTAATCTACCCTTCACCTGCGCATTAATTTCTCCTCTTTTTCTAAAAATAGGTCGAATATATTTAAAAGCCTTTAGCGCAATCAACCCAAATAAGGAGACAGGAACCAATACAAATAATGTCATCCATGGATTAATATTGACTAATAATACAACTGATACAATGGCGGTAAAAACACCACCGATCATTTGTACTAACCCAGTACCTATCAAATTACGAACACCTTCTACGTCACTCATCACTCTAGATACCAATGCGCCCGACTTGGTATTGTCAAAAAAACTGATTGGAAGAGAAAGTACTTTTTTTTGTACTTGTGCTCTAAGTTCAGAAATTAGATATTGTGCTTGTACACTTAGTATTCTGGTCAATAAAAATGAAGTGGTAGCCTGCACAAGAATTGCGGTTCCTACTATGATTAATAATTCGTAGAGTAATTCCATATCCTTACTAGGAACAACATCGTCTAATAACGTCTTACTTTTCCAGGGAAGTATAAGTCCGGCAATACGGTTAAAAACAATAAGAACTAGCCCTATAAAAACAAGACTTCTTCTAGGCCATATGATGGTCTTAAAAGCTCGCAGTAAGGTTACTTTTGATTTCTTTTTTTTTGATGGAGTAGCGTACTTTTTCATACTTTATGTGATCAATTTTTAAATAAAGAGATAGTATACATTAATAATTTGGTATAAATAAAGCTGTTATGTTACAGAGCAACTTATCCCCACATTGTTCAGGGGCATATAAAAGATATTACTATAGCCATGGTTACTAAGTTTTTTGAGTTTCAAATCTTTGAAAACTATTATCATCTTAGAATCGACAAATATCAAGTATTAAAAATAATAAACTTGCTCAAATAAATCGTAAAGTATATGCCTGTTAGACCTATTTCTTTGAATAGGAAATGCTTTTTATACAGTCAGAAATGCTGTTTATACACTAATACAGTCATTTTATACATTTAACGGATATTTTAGAAGGGATAAAACGTTTTATAATAAAAAGTATTAACCAATGATTATCCGTTTTTGCTTAATCAAGGATGTTTTTAATGTCATTATTAAGCATTTTGAATATTCACAAATTTTTTTAAAATGTACAGAATTCTTGCCTTTATAATATTAGTTTCCACATTTTCGAGTTTTGCTCAAACAATTCAAAATTCTTGTGGTACAGAAAAAATGTCTTCCAAAGAAAAAATAAGATACCAAAAAGCATTGTTTGATTTCAAAAATCAAAAAGGTTTTGAAAAGAATAAGTCCTCAAAAAAAATGGAAGAAAAATATAAGATTCCTGTTGTGTTTCATTTTTTTTATACAGGTAAACGCTCTGGTTTTGATACTGGGATTACTTATAATAATGGAAGGAGCAGTAATGAAGACTTAAAGTGTCAAGTTAATTCTGCCTTGCAAATTCTTAATGGAAATTTCAACAATTCATTAGAGAATATTTATGGGACCTTGTATTCAAATGAAGTTGATAAAAGATTTAGAGATATAAGAGGAAAAGTTAATATAGAATTTGTAGCGGCTACTATCGATCCGTATGGAAATGTTTTAGAAGTTCCAGGAGTTAATTTATTAATTGATGAGGGCATAACAACCCATACAGTTCCTGATCCCTCAATCTCTTCTTATCTATGGTGGGGTAAAAACAACAAATTTTATATAGATATCATGGTTTTTGATTCTTTGTTTAATAGTAGCGGAAATCGTGCTGCTGGAATCTCATATTTACCAACATCAGATGTCATTCCTAGAATATATATGAATAGTCGATACTTAGGAGGGTATTATGAAGCAGGGACATCGTCATTGGGGTGTAGTGAATTAGGATCTTTCTCTTTTGGTAATTTTGTATTAGCACATGAGGTAGGGCATTATTTAGGTTTGCAACATACTTTTTATAAAGGATGTGATTCGATAAATGATGGTATAGATGATACTCCGTCTACTACAGTAAATTTTGGATGTAACCTCGATGTGTTAAATAGCTGCGGGGTATACCCTAATTATGAAAACTTTATGAGTTATAATCGTTCTTGTAGAAAAATGTTTACACAGGGACAAACTGATTTTATGAAGTATTGGTTAGATCTAGAAAAGTCAGACAACAACCCCTTTCCGAGAAGAAATCTATGGCAACCAGAAAATTTAATTGCTACAGGAGTAGAACCTTCTGATATTATTGCAAATTTCAGAAGTGATATTACCGTATGCATAGGAGAAACGGTTTCATTTATGGATAACTCTAAAGGAACACCAACCTTCTGGAAATGGGAATTTGAAGGAGGAACACCTGCTGTATCCATAGAAAGAAACCCCGAAGTTACTTATGATACGCCAGGAGTGTATAATGTAAAACTGACTGCTACAGATGAATTGAGAAAAAGAAGTCATACTGTGCAGAAAAAAAATTATGTTTATGTTAATAAGGGATTAGTAAACTATTTAGAAGTAGAGAAGTTTGATAAACAATTTCCTCCATTAGGCTGGAAAATTACTAATTCAGATAATTTATACAAATGGCATCGTAAAATAAATATAGGAAAAGGAGATAACTTCTGTATGGCAATGAATAATAGTGATAATAAAAAGGTCGGGCAAAAAGATTATATACAAACTCCAAATTATGATTTTTCTAATGCGTTTAAAAGTCAGATGTATTTTGATCTCGCCTACACAAAATTCGATGATTCAAGCCCAGATATTTTAAAACTACAGGTTTCTAAGGATTGTGGGGTTACCTGGGATGATGTGTATGCTAAAACACATACAGAACTAGAGACTTATCAGGTGCCAACTGATTTGTCGAACAATTGGATTCCGACAGAAAATTACCATTGGAGAAAAGAAATAATAGATTTAAGTACATATGATGGCGAAAGTAATGTGATAATTAGGTTTGAAAACACTTCTGGATTTGGAACTAAAATCATGATCGATAATTTTAGGGTAAAACTAAGAGGTAATGATCGACCAATTGCGAATATCAGTTATAGGCAGATAGGAGCATCAATATGCAATAACGATAATCTGGTTACTGCCCAGTTTAAAGATGAGTCAACCGGTGTTGATACAACTAGTTTCTGGTATTTTGAGGGAGGAACACCATCGACCTCACAAGAAAGAAATGTAACAGTTACCTATACCTCTCCAGGAGTATATGATGTATATTTGGTTTCAAAAAACTTTTATGGCGAAGATAAAAAGACCTTGAAAGGGGCTATAAAGATAAAAAATCCTATCAAAACAGGGGATATAGAAACTTTTGAAGGGCAGTTTCCTCCATTTGGTTGGGTGATCCATAATCCCGATAATGCTTTAACTTGGGAAAAGCGTAATGATGCAGGAAATGGTGATAGGTATTGTATGATTATGAATAATGCAGATAACCCTGCAGGTAAAATAGACGAAATTACATTATCAGATATTGATCTTTCGACAGGGGTGTCACGTTTGTCATTTGATGTTGCTTATACTAGATATGATGATAATAGTGAAGATGTTCTAGAAATATTAGGTTCTTTAGATTGCGGTAATACTTGGAAAGTGTTATTTAGAAAAAACCACCTAGAATTAGAAACTGCAGAGGTGCTAACAAACGATTCTAATGATTGGATACCTACAAATAGTACTGATTGGAGAACAGAAAATATATCTTTAGATCAATATAAAGATTTGTCTTCTGATCTTTTGATTAAATTTAAAAACATTTCTGGGTTTGGTACTCGAATTTGGATTGATAATTTAAAGTTTTATGCTAAAGAAAATAATCAGAAAAAAGTAGATTATGCTAAAGCACCTAAATTATACCCAAATCCGACTCAAGGTATATTTACGTTAGACTTTAGTGACTATAGTGATAGGGAATCTGTAACTTCAATACAATTATATGACATTACAGGAAGACTTATTGAACAACAGAATTTTAAAGAAGAGGCTCCTGTAAAAACATCGTTTACGAATGAATTAAAAGAAGCTGGAACTTATTTTGTGAAAATATTGGGTGTTCATGGTACGACCATTTTGAAAATTTTAAAACAATAATTTTTAAACCCGGATTATACATTAGAACTTCGTTATGAGGGTTTCAAGTGCAATAAAAACTTGTGTTTTCTTAATTTCAGCATAGCAGTTTATCCTGAGCAATGCCGAAGGGTTATGCTTACATTAAAAAAACACAGCGAAGCATCAGTTTTTGAAGCAATTGGAAGCTGTAATAGATTTTCTAATGCATATTCCGGGTTTTAATCAAAACAACTTATATCTTCGTCTGGCTCTATATTAGGATCATAACCTTTTTTTGGATCAAATTGCGAAGAAAAAGCACAAGACTCAAAATTATCAGGTTCACTATTTTCTGTGTTTTTTTGACATGGGATTGCACATATATTTCCTGTGAACTTTTTGGTTATACTATCTTTCGAAGAAACAACTATCGTAAATTGATATAGGGCTTGTGGTGGTATAGAATCTGATATCTTTCCGTCAAAACCATTTTTAGATGTTATCTCTGTGATATTTGTTTTGTTAAAAACAGTATCTATTTTATTACGACCGCCCACAAAAATTTCTCTGGATATTAAAAAGGTATCAATTTTTACAATGTTTGAATCAATAGAGATTTGAAATATATCATTAACTCCATTATTATCAGGAGTAAATATAGAAGGAATGTAAATCATACCATTACCTACTTTTTTAGATATAGGAATTTGATTGCAACAATGTTCTGTAAAAGTTTGGTCATGGGTGTCATCATCGTTTGAAGTGGCCATAAAAGTAACTGAGCAAATAAATAATAAAGAATAACCGACAAAGTTTTTAAATTTTTTTCGTGTAAATTTTATTTCAAAAAGCTCAATATGCTTCAATACATATGTAGTAACCGGAAGTATCAGAAAAGCAATAAAATCTGTATAATCTACAATTCTTACATAGTTTACGATTTCAAACGAATTTATGAAATCTATAAGAGGTTGTGATAATGAAGATTTCCAGTAAACAAAGAAAAGTATGGTAGCTATAACGGCTTTTTTAGTATTAATTGGAAACAAAAATGTTAGGAGCATGGGAAATATTAAAATGCCGGCAAAATCTGATATCTTTCCAGTTAAGTTATTATGAAAATAAGATTTTAGAAAATGATCATTTAGTAATAATACAATTAATCCTAAAACAAAAACATAATTGGTAATGGTATTTAATTTCATAAACCAGTTATTTTCTTTTCTTCTTTTTATGCTTTAGATTAAAAGTTTTATCTCCTTTGGTTTTTGGTTTTTTGTATTTCTTTTTGATTTCACGTTGGTAAGAACCACCTTGGTTAGTTTTTTGGTTTTTTGCTTTTTTCTCATGAAACGCAGCTCCAATTTCGTCATTAGGGCGTTTATGTGGATTGTAAATTTCTTTTACTTTGGGTTGTTCCTCGGGAGTTAACTCATCAGAGATCGTAATATGATCAGGAAAATCCAGTTGATTTACTTTCATTTCCATCAAATCTTCTATAATTTCGAGATATTCTTCTTCTTTTTCTGTGGTAAGCACTAGTGAAGTACCTTGTTTTTGAGCTCTTCCTGTTCTACCGATTCGATGCATGTAGTTTTCGGGATATTCTGGGGTATCTACATTAATCACATGAGTAATATCATCGATATCAAGCCCTCTTGCCATTACATCTGTGGCAATCAAAATGCGATGTTCTCCACTTTCGAATTGCTCGATACTACGCAATCTGTAATTTTGAGTTTTATTAGAATGAATGACCGCGCATTGGTCAGGAAATGTTTTTTCGAATCTATCAAAAAGTCGATCCGCCATTTTTTTATTTCCAACAAATAATAATACTTTTTGATAAGAGTCAAAATCCTGAAGAATATCCTCTAAGAGATTAACTTTGGTATAAAAGTTAGTTACTTTATACCCATATTGGGATATGTTTTCTAATGGAGTTCCACTTTTTGCAATGGATACTTTTTGCGGACTTGTAAAAATATCTGAAATAAGTGTTTCTACCTCCTCGGTCATGGTTGCAGAAAACATAATGTTTTGACGATGCTTTGGCAGGATATCAAAAATATTCATAAGCTGATGCCTAAAACCTAAATCCATCATCACATCTACTTCATCAATAACTAATTTCTGAATTGATTTTAGCTGTAAGGCTCTACTTGCCGCCAGGTCATATAATCGTCCTGGAGTTGCTACAACAATATCTAACCCTTGTGAGACAGCCTGTTTTTGAGTATTGATATTAGTACCACCATACACCCCGGTAAAACGCACATTTATATAAGTAGTGAGTTTTTCAATTTCATCAATTACCTGTACAACCAGTTCTCGTGTAGGTACTAATACCAACACTCTTGGGTTTTGTTGAACAGAATAAGATAACATTCTTAAAATGGGTAGCATATAGGCATAAGTTTTACCCGTACCAGTTTGTGCAATACCAACAACATCTTTACCAGACATAACAGGAGAAAATGCTTCTTCCTGAATAGCAGTAGGAGTCTTAAATCCTAGATCATCTAATGCGTTGAGTAATTGCGTACTTAAATTTAAATCTTGAAAAGCCAATTGATTCTTTTTTGATATTGCAAAGGTAGCCTTATTTTGGGACTGTTTACATTTTGATTACTTTTGATTTCCTAATATACTAATGATGAAAAAAATCCTTGCCTTTTCAGGATCTAATAGTAGCACATCGATCAATCAAAAATTAGTAGAATTTATTGCATCAGAAATTAAAATACATACAACAAGAGTCATCAATCTTGTAAATTATACCGCGCCAATATATAGTGAAGATCAGGAGAAAAATAATGCCTTTCCTGGAATGATACTTGCGCTTAAACAGGAAATCTCTGAAGCAGATGCTTTAATTATTTCTGTGAACGAGCATAACGGTAGCTGGAGTGCTTTTTTTAAAAACACGGTAGATTGGCTGTCTAGATTAGATCGTAATTTTCTTGAGGGTAAAAAAATTTTGGTCATGAGTACTTCTCCTGGAAAGAGAGGAGGAGTGGGAGCTTTGGAATATGCAAAAAGTGTGTTTCCTAGATTTGGAGCCGATATTATAGATAGTTTTAGTTTTCCTTCTTTTTATGATAATTTTTCGATAGAATCAAAAACCGTAACAGATGAGACACTTTTGTTGGGATTGAGAGAAGTTCTCAGTACTTTTGCGCATCAAATATAGTGAGCAGGTGCGTAGTATTCGAGAATATACCTTAAAAAACCCTTTAGAATTTAAAACCAAATTATTGCATTGGGCGCAGCAATTTGAAGAAGTTATTTGGTTAGATTCTAATCATTATGCTCAAAAATATTCTAGTTATGATGCAGTACTGGCAGTAGATGCTTTTACGACCATAAAAACAGACTATTATAATAGTTTTGAAGCTTTAAAAGAATATCAAGAACAAGCCAAAGATTGGATTTTTGGATACTTATCTTATGATCTAAAAAACGATATAGAGAATTTAAGCTCGACCAATAAAGATTTGCTTGAGTTTCCTGATTTGTATTTTTTTCAACCAAAAAAAATTTTTTTACTACAAGATGATGCGCTAGAGGTACATTATCTAAACATGGTTGATGATCAAATAGAAGAGGATTTTAATGAAATTGAGACAATAAATACTAATGCCAAAAAAGAAGAGAATTCACCTTGTGGTAAGATTAAAATAAGCCTGCGCATAACAAAAGACACCTATAAAAAGAAGATCAATAAAATGTTGGCTCATATACATCGAGGCGATATTTATGAGGCTAATTTTTGTCAGGAATTTTTTGCTCAAAATAGTTGTATAGACCCATTACAAACCTATACACATCTAAATTCGATATCAAAACCTCCTTTTGCTACTTTTTTAAAGAGTAGGTATCAATATTTGTTATCGGCATCTCCAGAACGTTATTTACGGAAAGAAGGGCAAAAAATTATTTCGCAACCCATCAAAGGAACGGCAAAAAGATCTGAGGATATACAAGAGGATCAAAAGTTAATAAATAACCTTAAAAATGATCCTAAAGAACGATCAGAAAACATTATGATCGTTGATTTGGTGCGTAATGACCTTTCGAAAACAGCGGTCAAAGGATCTGTTACTGTCGAAGAGTTGTGTAAAGTATATTCTTTTGATCAGGTACACCAAATGATTTCTACTGTGGTTTCAGAAATAGATGCTACCACTTCTCCTGTAGATGTGATCAAAACTACGTTTCCTATGGGAAGTATGACAGGAGCACCCAAGGTATCAGCTATGCAAATTATAGAAGACCTGGAAGAATCCAAACGAGGATTATATAGTGGTGCAGTAGGATATTTTAGCCCAAAAGGAGATTTTGATTTTAATGTAGTTATTCGAAGTATTTTATATAACGAAGAACAAAAATATATTTCCTATACAGTAGGAGGAGCTATAACAGCCAAGTCCAACCCAGATCGTGAATACGAAGAGTGCTTGTTAAAAGCCAAGGCAATGAGAGAAGTTTTAGAAAGTATAAACTAAATAACTCGATTTAAAACTTATTTAGTTCCTTCTCCTTCTGGGAGAAGGTTAGGATGAGGGGATACAGTAATGACCCTTAACTTTATACGATTTACGAATTCTCATCCATAAATCTTATTACTCCTTTCTCAGAGAGAGCAAATACAGCAAGTTGCTATTCCTCTTTTAATTTAGAGAAACCTAAATCAAATTACGTCTAAAACTCTTTCTTACGTCGATAATGATTTCTTTTACCTCTTGGGGGCTAATCCCTTTGATAGTGGCAATTTCTACAAAATTTAGCTTTCCAAAAACGAACAAGTCGATAATTTTAGACGTTTCCATAGGGAGCCAACTATAAAATTTACCAAGGAGTTTTTGTTTTCTTTGATCAGTACTTGGCTCTATTTCCACAACTTTTAAAATATCAGAATCCAAATCATCATAAATAAAGTTTTGTTTATGAATATAATTCTTTTGTTGGTAGCAAATATCATCTAATTCTTCTTTCATGATTAGCTCATTATTAGCTTCTACAGTAAAGTTTTCTTCAAGCCTTTCAAGTTCTTCTTTCAAGAAGTAGTTCGTACTAATATTCTTTTGATGCCAACCTTCGCTTATATAAAGTTCGTCTAAAAGTTCATCTGTAATTTTAAAAAGAGTAAGCTCTAGAGAAAGCGTATCTATATCGGTATCGATATCATCTTGATGTAACTTTACAATGGCGTCATCAATAATACCATTAGAGCAATACATATTTTGAGGTAGAATACCAATGCTTTCTGCTATATAAAGTCGGTGCTTTACATAAGGGTGTAAATGAGGTACGATCGATAATAATTTTTTACTAAATTCTTTTTGTTGGTTTGTCTGATGAGGTTTCTGTGATTCATGTGGCCTATTCATTGATCAGTATTTTAAGAAGTTGTCTCCTAAAAATAGTAAAAACTAATTACAATTAATGTTAAAAAATTGATAATCAGTATTTAATATTGATTTATTCAAGTAATGGCAGTAGTGATTCAAAATCGTATATTTGAACAACCAAAATTTTTAATTTAAAACCTATTGCTGCAAGACTTTAAAAATCATATTACGGCCAATCTCACATTTCTATTACGAAGTAAATTGTTAATAGCTTGTAGTGGAGGGTTAGACAGTATTGTGCTTACAAGGCTTTGTCACGCTTTGGGTATGGATATTAGTCTTACTCATTGTAATTTTAAGTTAAGAGGAGAAGAAAGTGATGGAGACCAAAAGTTTGTAACACACCTATCAGAAACGTTAGATATCCCATTGTATATAAAGTCTTTTGATACAGAAGTATACGCAAAAAAAAATACTTTATCTATTCAACTTGCAGCACGAGAATTGAGATACGACTGGTTTAGAGAGCTTGCTGGCTTGTATAAGTTTGATTACATACTTACAGCACATCATACAGATGATTCTTTAGAGACGTTTTTGATTAATTTGTCTAGAGGAACCGGTATTGATGGATTAACAGGGATACCCGAGATTAATGATGTTTTTATTCGCCCTTTATTGCCTTTTACAAGAGAACAAATTTATGAGTTTGCAACAAAGAACGATATCGAATGGCGGGAGGATAGGAGTAATAGTGATACCAAATATCTTAGAAATAAGGTAAGACACGATCTCATTCCACAATTAAAATTAATGAACCCTCAGTTTCTTCAGAATTTTAATAAAACGTTAGAATATGTTAATCAGGCGAGTGAGTTTATCAAAAATCAAACATTTGTAATCAAAAAAGAACTGTTTGAGGTCTTAGAAACCGATACGATAAAAATACCTATTAATAGATTAAGAGATTTTGGAAACTCTAGAGCTTGTTTATACTTTTTGTTGAAAGATTATGGTTTTAAGGCTTGGGATGATATTGAACAAATTATAACAGCACAATCTGGAAAACAGATTTTTTCTGAAACACATCGATTAATAAAAGATAGAGAATATTTGTTAATAACCCCTTTGATCAAAGAAATTTCTGACTGTACTTATAAAGTTCCTGAAGAAGAAAATATTGTGATGATTCCTTCTGGAACTCTTAAGTTTAAAGAGGTGAACGAAATCTTGGATACTGATCTTACTACTATTTATGTTGATAAAGGAAAGTTAAAATACCCTTTGATTGTAAGAAAATGGCAAGAAGGCGACTATTTTTATCCATTAGGAATGAAAGGAAAGAAAAAATTAAGTAAATATTTCAAAGACGAAAAATTATCGTTACTGGCCAAAGAAAGGGTATGGCTTTTATGTTCTGGAAAGGAAATAGTATGGGTTATAAATTACAGGGCAGATAACAGATATAAAATAACACCCCAATCAAAAGAACTATTAAAAATTACAATACATCGATGAAAAATATCATTTTGCTGTTCATATCTTTATTAATTGTATCTACATCAGTTTTTTCACAAACTCTGGATCCCGTAGAATGGGAAGCCAGTGTCGAAAAAGAAAGTGAAGATACGTATACACTATATTTTAAGGCAAAAATCGATAAAGGTTGGCATTTATATTCTCAGCATGAAGCAGAAACCGATGAGATAGCTCCAACTCCTACAGAGTTTACGTATAATGCTTCAGAGACGACGTATGCGCTTGTTGGAGAAACTACAGAGCCTGCCGGGATTCAAAAGTTTGACAATATTTTTGAGATGGACGTGAAGTATTTTGAGGAAAAAGTAACTTTTTCTCAGAAAATTAAACTCATTGATAAAAGTCTTAAAAGTATAGAAGCCGAAGTATATTTTTCAGTCTGTGATGATGAAAAATGTTTGGCCCCAGAAGCAATAAAGTTTACTATCGACCTTTTGGGAGAAGTTAAAGAAAACAAAGGAGATCTGTCGAGTATCACAGAGGCAGACAAAGAAAAGTCAAAAAGCTTACTGATTGATATTAAAGGTTGGGATACGTATCCATCAGAACAGGTAGAGAAAAAAAGTTATTTCAATATATTTATCTTAGGTTTTTTAGGAGGACTCATAGCGTTGTTAACACCATGTGTATTTCCTATGATTCCGCTTACCGTTTCCTTTTTTACTAAAGGAGCAAAGGATCGTAAAAAAGGGACGTTTAATGCCGTTCTATATGGCTTTTTTATTTTTGCGATTTACCTGTTATTAAGCCTTCCTTTTCATCTATTAGATTCTGTAGATCCAGAGATATTAAATAATATCTCGACCAATGTGATTCTTAACTGTATCTTTTTTATCATTTTTATTGTATTTGCTATATCCTTTTTTGGGTATTTCGAGATCACATTACCTGCTTCATGGAGTAATAAGTTAGATAGCAAAGCCAATAGTATAGGAGGGATTGTAGGAGTATTTTTTATGGCATTAACCTTGGCCTTGGTATCGTTTTCATGTACAGGGCCTATTCTTGGTTCTTTATTGGGAGGATCCCTAACAAGTGATGGGGGAGCTATGCAGCTAAGTGCAGGAATGGGTGGTTTTGGACTAGCCCTGGCCTTGCCTTTTGGATTGTTTGCACTGTTTCCTAATTGGTTAAATTCTCTGCCAAAGAGCGGGGGATGGTTAAATGCGGTAAAAGTAGTACTTGGTTTTATAGAGTTGGCATTGGCGTTTAAGTTTTTATCGAATGCCGATTTGGTAGAGCATTGGGGGGTTTTAAAAAGAGAAATATTTATAGGAATATGGATTCTAATAGGTTTGGGGTTAGTACTATATCTTTTCGGAAAAATACGTTTCCCACATGATAGTCCTATTCAAAAATTGAGTTTGGGTAGAAAAATATTAGGTGTGCTTACCTTAGTCTTTGTGTTGTATCTAATTCCGGGACTTACCAATACCGCTTATGCCAATTTAAAATTATTGAGTGGTTTTCCGCCACCTCTTTTCTATAGTATTTATGAAAAAGAAGCACATGGTCCTTTAGGATTAAATGCATATACAGATTTTAAAAAAGGTGTTGCTGCTGCAAAAGCACAAAATAAACCCATTATGGTAGATTTTACAGGTTGGGCATGTGTAAATTGTCGTAAGATGGAAGAACAGGTCTGGAGTCATCCAGATATTATAGATATTCTCAAAAATGACTATATTTTGATCTCTTTGTACGTAGATGACAGAGAAGAGCTGCCAAAAGAGGAGCAGTTTAAGTTTTTAAAACCAGAAGGTAGAGTTAAAGAAATTAGAACTGTAGGTGATAAATGGGCCACATTTCAGACCCTTAATTTTCAAAATAATTCACAGCCGTATTATGTATTGTTAGATACAGATATGAATTTATTAAATGCTACTACTGCCTATACACCCGATGCCAATGAATATCTTAAATGGTTGAAGGGGGGGGTAACGAATTTTGAAAAGTAGGTTTTACGGCTGGGTGGCTTAGATACCGGAATTTAGTATAGGTTTAGTTTTTGAAAAGCAATATAAATTTAAATGTATATTCATACAGTCTTAGTATTGTATGGATCACAACATTGTGTTTTTGTTTTATTGTTTTGATAATGGTAATTTAAATTCCACTTTAAGTTCTGTTTTCTGGTCAACAAGTTGAACAATTTTTAATTCATTTTCAAGTTCGTCTAAAATTTCAATTAACATCTCATCAAGTTCACTAGGAATTTCCATTTTACTATCTATAAATTGTTTAACCATATTATCTAAGTTTTCTTTTATTGTTTTTTGTCCATCAGCATCTAAAAATATTTCTTGATACCAATAATCCATTGTCATCATTTTAATTTTGCCATCTATCTTTTGGATAACATTGATTTGTTCTTTATTTAACCAGTCCCACTTTGCGGTTCTTATAAAATATTTATCTTTATTTTGGTATCCATCAATTTTTAAGAATTCAGGAATTTGGATTTTCTTTTTTTTTGAAAAAATTTAGCATTAGTCTTTAAAATTATTATGAGATACAACGTTTACTATATGTGTCGAAGCGGAGCAAAATGTTACTTAGCTTTTCGACTTTTCTAGCCTAGTGATTGCTAACTTTTCCTCTCTGCAAGTATTGTGTCTTATCAAAATATAATAACCATTAGATCGAACACTTGGCAGCACTTGGCTCATATACGTTGTTAGCAAATTATTTTATATCCGTTCTTTAATTATTTCTACTCTAATAGGTTTGATTTTCAACGCTTTTTTAAATCCGTCGGATTCTTTTATTGACTTTTTGAATTGTCCCAAATCCGATGTTGGGTTATAACCTAAATTAAAACCCGTAATTCCTTTAAATTCGGTTGGTTTGTATATCATATCAATTCGGTACTCGTAGAGAATTCCGTCATTTTCACCAACTTTTTGGTGAGCAATTGAAATTTCAAAGGTTTTATTTTTGTTATTTTCTCTCCAGAAATCAGTGCCATAAGTTGCGTAAATGTCAATCGGATTTTCATTAGATCCTACAATTATATTTTTATCTGATAGATATAATTCCACAATGGAATTCAACACTATTTCAGGATTCAATTCAGACTCGTTATTCAGATTGTTGTGCACAATTTTTTCCAACTTATCTACTTGTCCCTTCACCACAATTTTAGTTCTGTTTTTTCTGCTGGTATTACATCCTAAACAGAGGATTAAAACTAATATAAATATTACTTTTAGTATTTTTACTACTACCAATTTGTTGATTATTAAAATAAACGAATTTTAATGATTCTTCCTTTTGTGTCTATTTTGTTTTTTTCTAAAATAGTTAAATCTTCAAAAGTATCTGGAGCGCCTTTATGTGATTTGGCCTGAAATTGAAATTGTGCACCATGTACGGCTCTAGTTTCTAACCAGTAGCTGTCACTAACAAAAGTGAATAATGCTTCAGCATCATTGTAATATGAATAAAAGTCGTTGATAGAGCTTCCTACTCCAATACCAGCCTTAGTTTCATATAAAGGACTAACCACTTCTAACTCTTCAATCAATGCATTGTTGTCAAATTTTGGGTGTATAATAATATGGGTAATTTCTTCTTTTTGTGCATGAAAAATAGTTAATGTATCAGCTCCGTCTTCAGCATAACGAATGGTTTGTTTTTTCACGATATCATAACCAAAGTGTTTTCCTTCTCCAGGAAAAGCACTATTTATTGTAAAGGGGCCAGCTTGTCCATGTGTTATAGTATAATTGTCATAAGAAGTCTTTGTGAATGCCGTAAAAAATAGTACAGTTATGCTAAGAATAGCTATTCGTAATCTTTTCATGTTTTTGAATTATAAATGATCAATTTACTTTTTTGAATTAATTCTATTTTCTCATACATAGTGCCTTATTTAAGTATGAGTTGCTACTAATGATTTTGTATATGAGTAGTAGCGGATTCTTCACAACTACTTTTCGGATAACAATATACTTTATTTAAATGAAAAAACGGTTTGAGTAAATACCCAAACCGCTATTGCTTATACACGTTGGTTGTTATGTTTAGTGTTTTTTCATTCCGTAATTTGGATTGAACCAAGCCATATGTAATGGTGTTTTAAATTCAGATTCATTTATAAATATTTTATCTTTCTGTCGTCCTTCGTTTATAAAACCAAGACTTTCGTAAAATCTAACATTCCGCTCGTTATGTTCCCGAGTATACAATTCAATTCTTTTAATCTGAGTTAAGTCGGTGGCAACTATTTCCAAAAAAAAAAATCGAAAAGCTTACGTCCAATTCCTTTTCCTTGATTATTGGGGTCAACGATTATAGTTAAATCTGTAAGTATATGTTGAAATGCGTAAATTCCTGGAGTATAAGCGTGAATTTCTCCAACAATTTTATCCCCAATAGTTCCGATTAAAATAAGTCCGTTTTCTATAGATTGGGTAAGAAAGTTTGAAATATATTCTTCATTGATTTCATCTTTATTTCGAATTATTCCATCCGAGATTTCAGCTACTTCTCTATAAAGTTGTAGCAGTTCATATTTATGTTTTGATTCAGCTTTTTTTATTTCGAATTTCATTTCCAACATTAAACGCAACATCTCTTACATTTACCTGGCGAAGGTACATATGCAATATACAAATTACTGTGTGTAGTTTTAAAGTCTATTAATCACTCTTTGTTTCAATAACTTGATTCATTTTAGCCCTTCTTCATGATAATCTATAAAAGTTCTATTGTTGTTTAGATATATCAAATGCCATAAACGTTATTTTTCATTTTTCTTGTACTTTGAATATTCGTTACTGACTACTAAGAATTTCATTTACTAAAATTGATCCTTGCAACAAATAATCTCGAATCTTATCATCTTCGATTTTTTGAATTGACTGAGTCTCGGTTAATATAATACTAGCTATTTCTACTAACTCGGAATCCAATTTGTTTCCCTGAGCTCCATGTCCAATAATCATTTCTGTTAAAGATCCTGGTACATAATTAGACATATGTTCCGGCGGTCCAGCTTCAAGATAGGTTTGACATCTTGAAGCTAAATCATTTTTTCTTCTCTTAAATATATTTTTAAACATTAGATTCGGAATTTGTTTATATCAATAATTGATTTTGTTGCACATAGCGTTTACTATAAGTGTCGTAGCAAGGCAAAATTTCTCCTTTCTTTTCGATTTTTCTGCGCATTGATTACTAGCTTTTTTTTATTGCAAGCATTGCGTTTTAACAAAAACACAACAACTATTCGATTGATTACTTAGCTTCTATAGGCAAATAAAAAATGTTGTAAACAAATCACTTTACTTTTCTAATTTATTTTTTTGCGATTCTTGTCCGTTGTCCATTTTTTTATTCTATCATTCAATTTTGTGAATCCTAGTCCGCCCAGCAACATTCCAATTGGCATTCCAATTATTGTTCGCCAAAATTCTTTTGGGTTTCTTTTATAATCCGGTAAATATGCCCAATACAAAAAAACACCAAAAAGAGTTATTAGAATTGTAATTATCAAAAATTCAATCATATAATTTATCAAGTTTAACAATGTCGGTCCAGGTTAGTACAACATATATTTGGCAAAATATAGGGAAACTTTGAAAGAAATAAGTTGCAAATTTAAAATACCAAGAAACTTTTTCTATCAATTTTGGATTCTCTTTTAAAAGACTATTTTTTAGCTTTTTACTAGAATTGGTCCATTAGTCTGAAAATAAAAAATGCTGCAATGAAAAATAATGATAGTTCAATTTTAGGACTCAACTTGGTTTTCTTTTAAATAGTGTTAGCTTTTGTTTTTATTATCGAATTCTATTATTAGTTTTATATAATCCATCAATTCTTCTTTTTCTTCGGCAGATATTTTATTCTCTGGAATTAGATAAAATTCAATTATTTCCTTGACAGTCAAATTTCCCTTTAAATTCAAAAACTTGACTTGTTCAATGAAATCGTCTGCTCTTTTTTCGGATAAAATTCCTCTTGATAAAGCTTGTTTGTCTCCTTTTAATATTTTATTCCTTTCATCATTATTCAAGTCAGAAGTTAAGTAAGTTGTGTCAACTGCTACTTTATTTTCAAAACTTTTACTAACTTTTCCTTTCCCATTACAGTAAGCACATTTTCCAGGTCGCCATTTGAGTCTTTTGTTTAGTCTTTTTATATCTTCCCAATCCACGTCTCCTTTTCCGAGGCACCTAGGACAATTAATTCTATTTTTATTAAATATTTCTCTAATAAAGTTCATCTGTCAATAAAAACTAATATTTACTATATATGTCTTAGCAAAGCAAAATGTTACTCTACTTTTCGATTTTTCTGTGCATTGATTACTAGTTTTTTTGCGCTATGCAAACATTGTTGTCCTACCAAATATACAATACCATTTGATAGATCGTTTTCCTGCAATGATTATGTATGTGGTTTTGTGTAATGTTATTTAATACTATGTGATTTTTTTATAAAAATCTTCTATCAAGGCAATTGAATTTTTATCTTCAGCCAAATCCCATAGTGGTCCATGACCTCCTGGATAAAATATGGCATCATAATCCTCTTGATTTACAGTTTCTAATTTTATCGTTTTAGATAATACTTCTTGTATTTCAGTATCGTTATTAAATCGTACTGTTGAAGGAGTTTGGAAATCTGGACCATTACTTTTTGGGTTGATTGGAGGTTTCCCTCCCGTTGGAGATGCCAAAGTAATTTCAATTCCTTTATCTTTTAATAGATAATATGGAGTGGCAAACTCTTCAATCCAAAAACCGGTTTTAAGCCCAGTGTTTCCTAAATCTTCATGACTTGTTAATACAAATAATACTTTTTTCATTGCGTTACTTTTTTTTATATTAATACTTAATTTTTGTTCATTAGCTTTAGTTTCTTTTGTGCTTTTATCACAAGAAGAAAATAAGACTAAAGCGATAACAATTGCTGTTATTCTTTTCATTGGATAATGATTTTGTTTTACAGAAGTAAAATTATTATCAAATCAAGTATTAAAAATTGATCTAGGATAAGAAATCAATTATGGGATATATCTTTTCTAATTCTACTTAAACTTTCGGTAGTAATCCCTAGATAAGAAGCAATATGGTAGTTTTTTACACTCTGTTCTATATTTGGATAAGTGTTTATAAATGAAATATATCTTTCTTTGGCTGATTGTGCTAAATTTGCCAATATTCTCTTTTGAAAACGAGCAAAAGCTCCTTCCATTTTTTTTCTAAAAAAAGTTTCTAATAGCGGAATCTCTTTAAATAAATCTTCCATACTTTTTTGAGAAATTTTATATAGAGTTGCTTCCTGAATAGTTTCAATATACATTATCGCATTGGATGTAGTGAAGATTGCTGTATAATCACTAATCCACCAATCATTAATTGCGAATTGCAGAGTATGTTCTTTACCTGATGTATCAATAAAGTACGTTCTTAAACATCCTTGATGAACATAATATTGATTGATAACTTTATCGCCTGCTTTTAATAGTATAGTACCTTTTTTGAGAGTGAGTTTTTCAAGTTTACTTTCAATAAGGTTTTCTTCTTCTTTTGAAAACGAGATGTTTTTAAAAATTTCCTGTAGTGTTGATTTTTCGATGCTCATTTCGAATTATTGGTGAACGTCCAGATGTAAACCCCGTTTTAATGGGGTGTATATGTTGTCAACAACTTTATTTTATTCTTTTAATTTTACCCAAATATAATCATCAAGTATCTTTCCTTTTTTAATTACAGCACTTTTTCTTATACTTTCAAGATAAAAACCATTTTTCTCCAAAACTTTCATTGAAGATTTATTATAATCAAAAACTCCTGCAACTATTCTGACAATATTAAATTTATCAAAGGCATAAGTGGTCATTCTATCAACTGCCTTTGAAGCTATTCCCTGTCCCCAAAATTCTTTACCTACAAAATATCCTATTTCAGCGTTTAATCTGAAAACATCTTCTTTAATGGAAATTCCGATTTCACCAGCTAATTTTCCATTCCAGAAAATGAAGAAACGCTCAGAAGGGCTCTTTCCTATTTCTTTACTTATTAATTCTAAAGCATCTTTCTCGGTAAAAGGGTTTGGAGTCCTGTCATATCCATTATCAAGAATCTCGGGTACATTCCTCATCCTTGCATATTCAGCAGCGAGATCAATATTAAAAGGTTTAAATTCTATCATAGCTCACCAATTTTTATAATTCCTATTGTAGCTAACAATGATACAATAGCAATTGCTATCATATCCCATATATTTCCTACAAATCTAATGGATTTCTTATTGATTTAAAATAATGAATTGTTCGTTCTTATCCATAATCATAATTTTAATATCATTCCGAATTTATTTTGGAATCTTACATGTTACTAAACAGCTATTTATGATGAGAGCCTGAAACAAATTTAGGTTGATAATCGTCAGTTAATGATAAATAAGGTGCAGTCGAAAAAAATAATTCTAGAAAAATGCAATACATTAAAAAAGTATCGTCTTTTTAATCAAAAGGCCCAATAAAAGGTGTTAATGAAATCGGAATCGGACAATAATAAAAAACTTAAGGATTTCTTTGGGAGAGAGTATGAATCTCTCAAGCTTTATGTAGGCACTAAAATCAGTACTACCGTAAACCGTAATCCAGAAGATATTGTGCAGGACGTGGCTTTAAAATTGTTTTCGGGAGCAGATAGGTATGCACCAATCAATAATGTTGCTGGTTTCGTTTATCGCTCTATAAAAAACAAAATTATAGATGTGATGCGAACCTCAAAAAGGATGGATTCGATAGATAAGAGAAGTGACTTGTTAGAATTTGCAGACATACTATGCGAGTCGGTAGAGGATTACCCATCAGATCAAATGGTACTGATGTTAAAAAAGGGAATTGATCAGTTAAAACCAGCGTATAGAGACATTATCATAGCAGTTGATTTTGAAGGGTATTCGTATAAAGAGATTTCACAAGAAACAGGAATTCCTATAGGAACACTTATGTCCAGAAGGCATAGAGCAATTGGCATATTGTATAAAAAAATAGAATTAGAAATTAATTAATAAAAGATTAGATTATGACAAATTTTTTCACTCATAAGTTTAGAAAAAAATCACCCATAGAAATAGTCGGGATGATCATTTTTGGTGGGATAGCCATTATAGGATTAGTCATTTTGTTCGGTTTTGTAATTATGTGGTTATGGAACTGGCTTATGCCAGAGATATTTGGGTTAACCACACTTACATACTGGCAAGCAGTTGGGTTGTTTATATTACTTAAAATACTTCTTGGCGGTTGTGGTACAGGGGGTGGTTCGAAATCGTCAAAAGACGAATGTAAAAAAGGTGCTAAAACCGATTTTTCAAAATGGAAATACTATGATAAATTTTGGAAAGAAGAAGGAGATGAGCAGTATCAACAATATATAGAAAGACAATTAAATCAAGACCAAGATACAACCTCAGAATCAGAGTAACCCTCATTGCACTATGGAACTATTAATATTTCGTACCGATATTAAATCAAAGAAAAAAGTAAAATTCTTAAAACCTGTATTTAAAAAGTATACCGATATTTTAAGGTGGTCTGTTGACCTCGAGGACATAGATAATGTACTTCGGATTGAGGCTAACACCAATATCACCGAAGATGATATTATAAAAATAGTACAATTACATGGCTTTTATATCAAGACATTACCTGATTAACGGGAACTCGGAACAACAGTAAAATGATAAAAAGCCGTCAAATTGAGATATCCAATAAATTTTATCCAATGGTTGTACTGACGTTTCAAAGCAGAGCTTTGAAATCTTTTTTCACCAGTATAAGATTTATTTTGCGTTAAAAAATCTTGAAACCTTGGAAAGATTTTAGCAAAACAAATCTGGTTTTCAATGAAATTGAAAAATACCTTAAAAAAAGCGCCTTTTCTTTTGGTTCGTTTTCTTTGGGCGAGCAAAGAAAATGAACAGAAAGTTAAATCAAAGGAGGTTAGGTAAAAAATTAAGAATATGTAAAACTTTGAAAAACAAATTATTACAAAATATCCAGTGATAGTGATTTTTCATAGTGAAACGAAGAAAAATTGTATCGAAATTAGGCTTTTGCTTGAAAACATACGTTGATCGATATGTGTTCATAAAATTGCATCGAGAGTGTAGTACTGATCGATATGAATCAAAAATAATGTATACAAATTCAGTCAAAAACTGTTGTAGTTTAAAGATGTTAAAATCTCCTTAAAACTGTATGCCTAGTAACACATTTTTTTATCTTCATCGATAAACAAAATGTAAACTAATGCAATCAACAAAATTTATTCTTTTAGGGTGCATAATGCTCCTTTATGTAGGTGTCGTTTTTTCTCAAGAAGCAGCAGATACCTATAAAATTAAAGATCACTATATCAAGCAGGAAGTGGATATTGTGATGAGAGATGGAATCAAATTACATACGACTATCTATTCACCTAAAGATACTTCAAAAAAATACCCCATATTATTTCAGCGTACTCCTTATAGTTGTAAACCTTACGGAGAAGGTAAATTTAGAAAAAGGCTAGGGCCTAATAAGTTCTTGATGAAAGAAGGGAACATTTTTGTGTATCAGGATGTTAGGGGTCGTTGGAACAGTGAAGGAGAGTATGATAATATGCGCGCTTATATTCCGAATAAAAAGGGAAAACAAATTGATGAATCGAGCGATACTTATGATTCTATAGAATGGTTAATCAATAATGTATCGAATCACAATGGTAGAGTAGGAGTTTGGGGAATTTCGTACCCGGGGTTTTACGCTAATTGTGCTTTGTTAGATGCACACCCTGCTTTAAAAGCTGTATCTCCACAAGCTCCTATCGGAGACTTTTTCTTTGATGACTTTCATCATAATGGAGCGTATATATTAAGCTATTGGAGAGGTACCGCAGTGTTTGGATATCCCAAAGAAGGACGTACCAAAGAGGTTTGGTATGAGTTTCCAAAATTGAAAAGTAAAGACCAATATGACTTTTTCTTAAAAGCAGGTTCTTTAAGTAATATAGAAGGACATTTTGATGGTAATTTTTTCTGGAAACAATTATCAGAACACCCTAATTATGATGAGTTCTGGAAATCAAGAGGGATTATACAACATCTAAAAAATGTAAAACCTGCCGTAATGACCGTAGGAGGTTTATTTGATGCAGAAGACCTATACGGGCCTTTAGAAACCTATAAAAGTATCGAGAAGAATAGTGATAATTATAATATTATGGTATTCGGTCCATGGGGACATGGGGATTGGTATTACACCAAAAAACGTCAGGCAATAGGAAATGTTTATTTTGGAGATGATCTATCTATAGCGTATCAACGTGATATAGAAACAAAGTTTTTTAATCATTTTCTTAAAGGATCGGGAGATAATAACACTGGGTTATCAGAAATACGAGTATTTGATACCGGTAAAAAAGAATGGAATACATATGATACCTGGCCTCCAAAAAATATAGAAAAGAAATCCTTTTTCTTATCTGGTAGCGGGCTTTTAGGAACTGCAACGCAAGAAGGAAACGTGCAGTTTGTGAGTGATCCTAAAAAACCAGTACCGTATTCTGAAGATATTAAAATGGAATACAAGTTGCGAAAATATATGACAGATGATCAACGTTTTGCAGCCCGTCGTCCAGATGTAATGGTTTTTGAAACACCAGTTTTGACAGAAGATATGACTATTACCGGTGATATCCTTGCCCAGCTAAAAGTAGCGACTACAGGTACAGATGCCGATTGGATAGTAAAACTAATAGATATATACCCTGATGAAACAGAAGATACAAAAGAGACTCAGGAATATTTAAAAATGTCAAACTATCATTTAATGGTGCGTAGCGAAGTAATGAGAGGACGTTTTAGAAATGATTTTGGTAAACCAGAGCCTTTTGTTCCTAATCAAAAGACCGATGTAACCATCAAATTACAAGATATTCACCATACCTTTAAAAAAGGCCATAAGGTTCAGGTACAAGTGCAAAGTACATGGTTTCCGTTGATCGATTTGAACCCACAGACCTTTGTACCTAATATTTTTAAAGCAAAGGATACTGACTTTACAAAGCAGACACATACGATATATCATGATTCTTCCATAGAGGTCACTATTTTAAAATAAGTATTAACCCAAATACCCAAGATTATGAACGCAATAAAAATAAAGGGATTATTGTTTTTATCTCTTCTGACCATTGCTAGCTGTAAACAAGAAAACAAAGAAGCCAAGAATACGAATGCTTCTACAGCGATAAGTAATGAAACGTATTCTGAAAAACTAAATGATTGGTTTGAAGTACAGTTTCAGGATAAGTTAAAAAAATCCCCAATAACGCAGTCTTATTTGGGTATTAAAACAGAAGATTATGGTAAATGGGATGATATATCTTCAAAACGAAAAGTTGAAGATTTAGAACTGGCAAAACAACGTCTTTCTTACCTAAAGGACTCGGTAGACCTTTCTAAATTAGATGAGGCGACGACTTTAAGTTATAAATTGATGAAACAAAATCTAGAAAATGAAATAGAAGATTTTCAATACCGTTTTTATGACTATCCTGTAAATCAAATGCATGGTATGCAAGCAGAGATACCAAGTTTCTTAATTAGCATACATAGGGTAAGCGACACTATAGATGCAGAGGCATATATTTCTAGATTATACGGTATTAAACCAATGTTTGCTCAACTTGTCGATAATATAAAAATGAGAGAGAAAAACGGTATCATGCTGCCTAAGTTTGTGTTTGCAAAAGTTTTGGATGACAGCCGTAATATCATTACCGGGCAACCTTTTGATAAGTCAAATAAAGAAAGTACACTGCTAGCTGATTTTAAAGGAAAAGTAAATGCGCTGGAAATTTCTGATGAACACAAAAAAGAGTTAATATTTAAAGCAGAAAAAGGACTTTTAGAAGGTGTTAAACCAGCTTATGAAGCACTTATATCGTTGTTAGAAGAACAACAACAAAGAGCAACAACCGAAGATGGGGTATGGAAATTTCCTAAAGGCGAAAAGTTCTATAAGATTGCATTGCAAAGAACAACTACTACCGATATGACATCAGATCAAATTCATGAACTCGGGCTTAAAGAAGTGGCACGTATTCATGAGGAGATGCGTCATATTATGAAAAAAGTAGGTTATAATGGTACCTTAAAAGACTTCTTTACGTTTATGAAAGAAGACTCTCAGTTCTATTTTACTCAGGATGAGAAAGGTAAAAAAGCATATCTAGAACAGGCAGTTGCGCTAATTGATACAATGAAATCTAAAATGGATCAGCTCTTTATAACCAAGCCAAAAGCTGATATAGTAGTAAAGCAAGTAGAAGCTTTTAGAGAGAAAAGTGCAGGAACAGCTTTTTATGAGCAAGGAACTCCAGATGGATCCAGACCAGGAATTTATTATGCTAATTTATATGATATGAAGGCAATGCCCAAATATCAAATGGAAGCACTGGCATATCATGAAGGAATACCAGGGCACCATATGCAAATTTCTATAGCACAAGAGTTAAAAGGAGTACCTAAGTTTAGAAAATTTGGAGGATATACTGCCTATATAGAAGGTTGGGGATTATATAACGAGTATTTGCCCAAGGAAATAGGAATGTATAGCGACCCTTATTCTGATTTTGGTAGATTGGCAATGGAGTTATGGAGAGCTTGTCGACTGGTGGTAGATACTGGGATTCATACCAAAAAATGGACAAGAGAAGAAGGTATTAAGTATTATACCGATAATACTCCTAATGCAGAAAGTGATGCTGTAAAAATGGTAGAACGACATATTGTGATGCCAAGTCAAGCAACTGCATATAAAATAGGAATGAATAAAATTCTGGAATTAAGAGAAAGTGCAAAGAAAGTATTAGGTGACGCATTCGATATCAGAGAGTTTCATGATGTTGTATTGACAAATGGAGCAGTACCTCTTACCATCTTAGAGGACTTGGTAGCGGTATGGATTTCTAAAAAAAGTATCACCAAAAATAGAAAAGTTGGTTCTTAGACTTGATCAGATATAATCATATAATAAAAACCTCATAGCAGAAATCCTATGAGGTTTTTAATCCACATTATGGAGTTTAATTCTCCGCGGCTTGCCTCGAAATGTAAAACTGTTTTTCTGCTGGATGCCTTGTGAAATTGCTTGTAGGCGGTTGATTTACAATATTATAGTATTATGAAAGTAACTCTTGTAGCATTATTTATTCTTTTTTCATTATCCTGTCAGGAAAAAGAAGTAAAAAAAACAAATGAGGCAATAGTCATTTATCCTGATAAAGAACTACCGGTACTAAGAATTAATAAAGATACATTCACCAAAATAGATACTACATATTTTAATCATTCGGTAGGAGGGAAACCTATAAAAGAAGAGACTTTGGTATCGATGAAGTATGATAATGAGTTTTTAGAAATAAAATTCGAATGTAGAAACAATCCTAGGTTAGATCAAAATAGCTATACGAAAGACAATTCATGGCTATTTAAACAAGAGGTTTTTGAGCTTTTTATAAGTAAAGGAAAAGAAACTAAGGAAAACTACCTGGAGATACAGTTAAATCCTAATAATGCCCTGTTTTTGGCCAAAATAACAAATCGTTATAAAAGTGATAAAAAATTTGCATTAGATCTGGTAGATATAGCTACTTCTGGGATCATTCATACGGTCAAAAAAGACAGTGAAAATAAAACATGGATAGGATACCTTAAAATTCCTCTTGGTTTATTACAATATCCTAATAAAACTATAGATACTATATATCGGCTTAACATGTTTAGAATTATTTCTAATGAGGATCACAAAAGTAAAGATTGGAGTGTTACCGAAAAAAATGCCACTTTTGCTTGTTGGAGTAGTACCATGGGAGAAACTCCAAATTTTCATGCTCCGGATTTTTTTGGGTATTTGTATCTGGAGTAGTAATCTCAATTAGAAATTATAGGACTAAACAATAATTTGTGTTCTATTTCTTTTGTATCATTTTTATAGACAACCACCCCAGTAATACTATGATTACGGTCATGATTACCCATAGCCATGTCTTGTTTTCGAAAATAGGGGCTACTACTGATGCTTTCTTTTTTTCTATGATCAATTCAGAACCCGGATCCAATTCAGTTAAGTCCTTGGGAATATTATTTGTGAAACGTGCAATGTCATAATTAGGCCTGGTAGCTCTTTGGTTACCATAGGTTAGGAAATACGTTGCAGGATTTGTAAAACGAGCGATTAATTCATGTAGGTGTCCTTTTACTTCTATTTTATTAATGGTTAGGGGGTGATTGTCATGATTGTCAATGTAGATTTTTAGTTTTTGAACCGTCGTGTTACCAAATTGAAACTCGTTTTTTTCTATCGAATTTAATGTTCCAGAGGTTAGTTTGCTATAATTGTATTTCCACCCTTGCTCGGTTTTTAAGCTATCTGTAACATATTTGATGGTTATAGGACGGTAATAGTCAAAAGTTTCAGAAACATCTATATGGATACTACTTAGTCGAACAGGTAACTGAAGGTCAACGTCAACAACAGTCTGTTTAGTTTGCTTATGCTCTTTAACAGTCATTTTCTTTATGCTGTATGTTCTGAATTTGCCCTCAGTAATTTCATTTTGTATTAAGCTTGCAACCGTTAGTTTAGGTTTTTCTTTACTGTCTATGAGCAACCTGAAAAAACGATATTTCGAATCTGGGAAGGATAATTTAGTGAATCGAAAATCAGTCTGGTTATTCTTGATAGATAGGATTCGGTAGTTCTCGACCACAGTAAACCACTCATTTTGATTCTGACTGCCTTCAAGAGTAATTCGCCAGTCAAAATTTTCTTGATTGAAATCTAATTTGATTTGATTGATGGATTCTTTAGAGGGAATTTCAAATGTAAAATAATACCCCTTATCATTATGTGAGGCATTAAGGGATGTAAATGCTACATCTTTGGTGGATATTTTTTCAGCAGATAAACGCAATAAGTAAGGAATTTCAATGGTATCATTACTTTCTGTTAGCCCAAAAATTCGCAGGTCCGCTAGATTTGGAGAGGCCTTTTCAAAAAGCTCATTGGGTACAATAATCTTATGCCATTGTGCTGTAATCCCTTTTAATTCTCGTTTGTAGTCGTTGTCTGCTAGCTGCCCATAAGAAAATGAATAGGTTACAAGAATTAGCAGACAACATAAGATACTATTTAGGTGTTTCATCAGAAATGATATGTTTGTATTTGTTATATAAGAATGAAATTATCAGAAGTAATACACCTAAAGACACGAATACGATGGTTTTTGCAATTGTATTAAGGTGTGAAATGTCATAGAAAAACAGCTTGATCAACGTTACTCCGAACAATATAATGGCTCCAATTCTTAAATGTTTTTTCTTTTTCCATATTCCTAAAGTAATGAGGAAAAGTGAATAGATTCCCCAAAGAATACTCAATCCTAGTTTGTAAGATTGTGTTGATTCTGACATGTCCATCCAATAGATTAACTCGCTGCTGGCAATCCACAAAACAGAGGTATGCAATAAAAAGTCAAAGGCCATTCTGAAATTTATTCGCATAAATTGTTGCTGTAGATATTTATAACAGGCGACAAATGTTAAAGCAACAAATGCAAATGAAACGTATCTTATGATGATATTGAAAACACCCTTTTTATAATATTGCGATAAGGTCTGTTGCATATAGCTTTCTCGTAATTCACTTAGGATATATAGTCCCTGAGTTAAAAATACAACAAGAGTTAAGATGATTAAAACAAGGTTAATAAATCCTAATGTTCGACTTTTTAATTTTCTGAAATTCACAAAAGCAAGTAAAGAAACGAATAGCAGAGAGTAATTGATGATCCAGATTGACTTGAATTTTCTCAAATCGTTGTTCCAATAGTGATCTGAATACTCTTGACCTGCTTCGTTAATGGTTAGTGCTGAATCCTGGTAAAGTTGATTCCAATAATATGCAATTTCTATACGAAAAGCATAGTATATGGTGATCAATAGCATTGCGGGAATTAAAAAGGAAAAGACTTTTGACATTCCTTTTCTTGGAAGCAATTTAGTAAGATAATTCTTATTGTGATTCAATAGGTTAATGAAACCGAAAGCTGCTATAAATAATATAGAGGTTAAGAAATTGATGTTAAGCAATGGGGTTATTCTTGGTTCTTGACTTTCAATATAATAAACGTCATATAACGTCATCCAGTCGTGAACAATACTAAAAAATGCTAAAATCATTAGTGGGTAGGACAGTTTTTCATAAATAGGTACATTTTTTGTCCTTCCAATCCAAAATAATAAAGCAGCTTCACCGGCCCATAGCAATGTGACCCAATTGCCGTTAAGTTGAACAGGAATAGCAATAGTGATAAAGATCAATACCAATCCAGATACAAGAAAAAACAGGTTTCTATTGGCCAGTTTTTGGCGATAAATTAGGATGCTCACAATAAAATGTACAATGGCATTAAAAAGTGTAAAAACACCTAATAATTGTTCTCCCGTGTAATGTGTGTTGAGAATGGTATAGCCAATTCCATAAAAAACAAATGAATTGGTAATGAGTAAGATAGTGTCGCTAAATTCGAACTTTTCTTTTTGCAGTACTTTATAAGCAAGAAATGTTAGGTAAAATATACCAAAAAATAAAGAGAGAAATATAAGTGCCAACCCAAAGTGGGTATTAATTTGGTATTCAGATACATACCAGCTAAAATAAATCAACCAAGTAAGCCCGAAGGACGAATAATAGAGGGATTTCCAATATTTTTTGAAAGCAATGACCAAAATCCCGATATTGATAATAGCTATATAAGTAAATAGGATACCAACCTTTCCCGAATCTTCGCTTAGCAGGAATGGAACAGCATATGAACCCACTAATCCGATATGAGCAATTACCTGTTTGTTATAATTTATGGCTGCAATAACGGTAAAAGCTGTAAAGACAACCATCAGTGCAAAAGCCATAATTTGTGGAATCAAGCCATAAAAACTATAAGCCGAATAGGTAATGAAATATAGTATTGCCATTGCACCACTCACAAGAACAGCACTATAGTTTTTATATTTTTTCTTCAATTTTATTCCAAATCCTAACAGTCCTAACCCCGTCAAATACCCTAAGATTATTCTTGTAAGCGGACTTATTAAATCATTCTCAATAGAATACTTTGCACCGATCGCAACGCCAATAACGGTAATCGCAATACCAATTTTGTTGATTAGGTTTTCACCAATAAATTTTTCGAGATCAGATTTTACTTTAGGCCGCTTCTTGACAGGTGGAGCAGTTTGTTTTATAGGTTCTTGCTGTAGTTGCTTTGGTTGCTGATGTTTGTGAGCAGTCGTTGCTGTGTCTTTTTTGATTTCAACGTTTTTGTCGATGGCAAGCTTGTCCTGTTCTTTGTTAACCTTCTGTTCAGTCTCGTTGTTTTTCAGTCTATCGATCTCAATTCGAAGTGTATTGATATCTCTCGAAAAGTCATCCTGTCTTTTCAAAAGGGTATCCAGCTTTTCTAGGAGCTGATTTATTTGGTCTTGATTGTTAGTCATATTTTTTTAATGTATGGAAACATTTAATGTATGGTTTGTTGCACAACGCAGTAATAGCAACTGGTGAACTGCTACGGTGGCGAAGGAAACATTCCAATAAGTTTAACAAGGTAATAAAATTAGAATGAATTCTATGAAGAGATTTATTAGCGGTGAATTACATCTCTCTTTGTTGTGTTTATATTTTTAATTTAAACTTAAACTTTTTAGATTCAATCGGTTTGTTGTCTTTTTCTATGGTTATAAACTTTGTACAAAGATCTTTATTGACTCCAAAGTTATCTATCCAAATAGCTGAGCCTCCTTTATCTATTACATTTTTTTTTTACAAAATGTAGAGTTTCCTTTACCCCTCTATTATCTTGACCAAAAGTGTCGAAAAGAATATATTTTGATTTTGAGATAGTGTTTATCAAGGTCATTATGCGTCTTGGATTTCCTGGCAAGTAATCAATTCTTGTAGAAGGATTTATATAGTCAATTTTATATATTTCATTTGTTAGGTCAGGTCCTTTATCTGCATTTTTTTTAAGAATTGTCCAACTTTGGTTGAGAAGATTTTCTCAAACCCCAGTCAATTTTTTTCTGTAAAATGTTTTGCTAAGCTTAGCTTTTATTCAGGGTTTAAATAATTTTCATCTTCAGAAAGATAATTTTTCAGGGTATTGTATAGAAACTCAGAATGATGATCATTTCCTATAATAATACCGAGTAATTCACTTTGATTTAGATCAAACGGAGGTAAAAAAAAGTCACTTATATTTAATCCTTTATTAGCTAAAATTTTAGTATCCATATTTTATTAAGGCCAGCGGCTTCGGCTATGATTAGTACGGGAATAAAAAAGCGATTAATTTCCGATTAAGCAATTAGCCAAAACTTTTTATTTTGTTTTAATTTTTTTATTTTTAAAGCCAAATCAAAAGATTTGGCGGACATTATAAAAATACACTAACTTTTGGATTAAATAGCAAAACCCGTATTAATTATAGCCATTGTTGGCAGTAGTTTTTTTACTTAATAATTTCTAACCTCATCAAACCATTTAATTGCTTTTTTTGCGTCAATTTCAAAACTTGGAATTTGTCTTAATTGCTCTATAGCTTCGCCAATGTCTTCTCTTTCTGTTGTTTCTATTTGTGATAAATCATTAAATGTTTTAGTAAAGTCTATTAATATTTCTTTTGCTTCCTTTTCTGTTTTGACTTTTTTTAATTTCTTTAAAGTCGCTTTATAGTTTTTTATAGCTGATTTAGCATTTTTACCTTTCCAGGCAGAAAATGGTATTCCATATTCCGTAGTAAACCAAATGGATTTTCTTAATTGAGAAACGGTTGAATAATCTAACTCTCGTTCTTTGGTTAATTTTTTTAATTCACTTCTAAGTAATTTTCCTTTGGTCTCTTCAATATTCCAGCCAATGAATGATGTTAATTTTTTCCAAGATTTTAGAGATGGTAACTCTTTTAAGTTTGGAGCATATCTTATGGCTAGTCTATCCAAATTCTCAAATTGTTCTAGGTATTGTAAATTGGTAACGTTACCATATAATTCTAAACTTGTTAGGTTTTTAAATTGTAAAAGGCTTTTACAATCAAAAGCTTGACCAAAAGGTTCCACATAAATACTTACCTTGCTAGCTTTACTAAATTCTTTAATAGTTGGTAACTTATAAGGTGTTTTACTGCTTTTGTCGGTAGAAGGATGAAAAGCTAATGAATCCACTTTCACGACACTTTCTATATCTACATTTGCTATATTTCCAGTTAGAGAAAATCCAGAATGGTTACCTAGTTTTAGATTTATTTTATGATTTTCAGCATTAATAATTAATCCACTTATTTTTGCTTTTGAAAAATCTGCAGATACAGGTTTTAAAGGAGTCCAAGTGAATTGTTCTATTTCTCTTTTTTCAGACCATTTTGAAAAGTTAGAATCATTTCCCGAGTAACGGAAAACACGTGGCCAATTTCCATAAGGATGTAGGTCTGAGTGTTTTTTTCCGTGTGAAGTAAAGAGTAAATTGAAAGAATCCCAATTAATAGGCAAGTCATTATCGACAAGAACATCATATTTTTTCGTATCCATTCCAATAGCTCCAATAGTAAAGCTTCCTTGACCTGGAGAAATTGTTATAGAATGACTATTTTTTCCAGTTAATGAAATATTTGTAGGTTCCCCTTTATTCATTTATTTAGTTTTAAATTACTGCCAACAATTATATATAGTTACTAAAGTAACTATATTCTTCTATATTTAAATATATATGTACCTCAATATCTATTGACCCAAAATATAAAATAACCAGCAAAAAATGAGATTTTGAGGGTGCTTTGATAAATTTTACTTGAAAAGTATAACCTTAGTAAAACCAATTTTACAACTTCAGCGTATATCCCTTTTTTTCTAACCAACCGGTAAAAACAACAACCAATAAGGCAAAACCAAAAGAAATAAGTAAACCGATTATCGAGGCATTTAGAGCATCTGGAAGTTTTATACCTGTAAGTACCCAAATGGGATATAGAAAGTAAGGAATCATATAGCATGTTAAGGTCGCAGTACCAGCAGGAGCGATGATAGCTGCCCATTTTACTTGTTTTTTGACATCTGCAATAAAGTGCAACATCGAAAACAAAAGAAAACCTATTCCTGTACAAATGGCCAGCCATGAAGGGGTTTCCTGTATTTTGGAGATCCCCCAAAATGAACGGGTGATCATTCCAAAAGCAATGTTTATGATTCCTAATACAATAAGGGGTGCATAAAACCATGGTAATTTGGTTTTAGATAGTTTTATATGGAGTAAAGAAGCAAGGATACCTGCGGTGGTAAAAGCCGGAATAGTACCTGTATACAACACCGAAAAAGAGGTGATAATTTCACTTTTGAAAACAATTAGATTGGTTTGGTATAGTACAGATAAGACAATTAAGATGATCCATATAATACCAATAGTAATGCTATTTTTTCTGCTATAGAGATAGAGCAAAGCATTAATGAAATAGGCCCAGCCTATCAATCCTAAAATGCCCCACCATTGTGTTTTCATCCAATCGGTCCCTTCAGCGCCACCTTTGTATATGACGGCTAGAAAAATAAAAATACCTATACCAATGATTTTAAAATAGGGATGCCATTTTTTGGGTAGGGGTGTTTTTTTCCAATTCATCCATACCAAGGCAATGGCAAATGCCATGAGTAATCCCCAAAAGTATTTTCCGATAATGATGCTTTGGTGATGTGCGGTACCATAATTAACCATAAAAACACCAATGATAATCAAAGAAAAAGATCTAATGATAATATGTCGGGCAATTTTTGAAGTAGGCTCTTTTTTAGCAATACGGTGCCCTATAGCGTGAGGGATACTTAACCCCACAATAAATAAAAATAATGGAAATATGATATCAGAAAATCCCAGGTAATTCTCATGAGCAGCCGCATGGGTAAGCCATTTAGGAACATCGGTAAGTGTCCAGAAATCATTGACCCAAATCATCAGAACCATGGTAACGGCCCTAAGAATATCTATAGATGCAACTCTCATTAGTATCGAGAGGTAGTTTTGGTATAATCTGTATAGATCGCTTTCTGAAAGACTTCCCAATGAGCTTCGGTCATTCTATCCGGAGTAAACAGGCAAATACCAGAAGCACCGTTTACCATAGATTCTTTGATAGCTGCCTCTAACTCTTCTGGTAACAAACCATGATTCTCAGGATCTGTCTCCTGGCTTTTATTTTTAGGTTTCGGGCAGATAAATAAACCACTATAAATGGGTTTTTTGGCATTAATACTGCTTACTTCTTCTTTGGTGAGTTTGCCAATCCATGAGGTGTCTCCCAGATAAAAATCATTATAATTCATAGGATAAAAAGCATCCAAATTCCATTTATCCCATTCTTGTCGAACTAATTTTTTTGCAATTGAATGGGGCCCGGGAAAAACAGCCGCATTAATTACTTTGTTTTTTTGATGTACGCTATCGGCTAGTTTATTAACTAGGTTAGTTATCAAATCATAACGAAACTGTTTCCATTCTTGTAATTGAGAAGGCTCTTTTACTTTTTTAATATCTATATCTGATAAAGATTTAAAATCATGCGCACATGTATCACAATAACAATAGTCAAATTGTGGGTACTCTTTATCCATGACCAGATTGTATTTTTTCCACAATCCTTTTGCCAAAATTACGTCAGGAAAACGTATATAATCCAAATGGATACCGTCGACTTCTTCTATATCGGCGATACTTTGATATAAGTTTACTAAAAAGTCATGCACTTCTGGTTTGCTGGGGCATAAAAACTGATAGTGTGATACATAAGCCGGTTTGTCAAAAGCAGATTCGCCTTTTCCGTTTATAGCGTACCATTCTGGTTTTAGCTTAGGATTGGTGTATTGAATCATGGTAGGAATCCATGCATGAAACTTCATTCCGGCTTGTTTTGCGATTTTACCTACTCTTTTATAAATCAGAGGATCATGACCTGCAGAATACATCAATCCGTCAATACCCTTGTTTTTTAAACTTTTGAATTGACTTTTTAGTTCGTTATCTGTTTTGTTTTCTGGTAAAATAGCCCATGCATAGACCGGTATTTTATACGATGGATTAGGAGGGGTTACAAGATCCTTTTTGATCTCTTTTTTACAGGAAAACACTATAAGGATGAAAAGAAAAAATGGGTATGTTTTTTTCATGACAACAGTTTTTGAAAAAGAACTCATCTTGACTTTTTCTATTTCCTAAAAAATGGATGAAATTCATCCATATTTTGTTACCTTTCTTACTCGTAGCACTGCTATGATTTTCAAAAAGTTTCTAATCTGGTCAAATTTCAACTCATTTTAGTTCACGAAGCCTATTTTTTATAATAAAGAGTTCATGAATCTTCGATTTCGGTTAAAAACAAAAAGTCAAGATGAGTTCAAAATGTGGAAGAAGTACCTGAAAAAAATCCATGTCTAAAACTTTTTTCTGCAAAACACATATATTCATAGAGATTTAACGTGTTTTTGGGGATGATGGTTTATATTCATGATACCCAAGCCTGATATTTGTCGTATCATACGAATAACTACCAAGTTAATGGTACAACATTACGATAAAATTTTAGAACCGTAATTATTTATCCATTAGTGTTCTAAACTGATAAAAGAATCGTTCTATAAGACGAAGATCTTCGGTAATTATTTCGACAACTCCTCTCATTTCTTGCTTAAAAGGAATCTCCTTGTCGTATGTGGTAATTAGTTTTTCTGGTAATGCTACTTCTATTAGGTATAAACCATCTTTATTAGGAAGAAGTGAGATGTGTTTTACTTTTCCTTTAAGCGTCCCAAACTCATTATCAGGAAAGTTCTCTAATCGAATATTAGCGATCTGCCCTGCTTTGATTTTTCCCGAGTTCTGTGCAGGAGCTTTTATTTTTGCGATATATGAAGAGTCTTCAGAGGGAATAATAATAAATACCAAATCTCCTGCAGCTACGGTTTGATTTTCTGTCCAGAAATTAAGAAAAGATGCTCTCCCATCCATATCAGATTTAAGAACATATCGTAGCTCCCAATCTTTGATACTCTTTTTTAGCTGCCCAAAGGATTGGATTACTTTTTTAAATAAATTAATCTCTTGTTTTCTTTTATTGATCTCGGTGCCTTTTGATGTTTTGTTGGCATTACTAATACTTTCTGTAATTTGTGACAATTGTACATCATTGTTTTCATAAGCACGTTTTACTTGCAGATAATCTAATTCTTTACTTTCATACTCTTGTGCAGAGATAACACCTTTTTCGAATAAGTTTTTTTGACGTTGTAATTCCTTTTTTTTGTAGTCTAACTCTGTTTTACTAAGTCTTTTTTGAGCCTTCAAATTTTCAAACCTTCTATAAAGCTCTGAGAGAGATACCTGGTTGGCAATTGCTTCATTAGAAAAAGGCTGCAATTCTTTATTCAAAATATACTCAGAGTAGCTGTTCTCAAAGATTGCAAAACTAGTTTCGATTTCTCCTAAAAATAATACAGGGATATCGTTTATAGGAAATTTAAAAGCTGTGTTGCTTACTTTGATAGTATCCACAATAGACTTAAGCAAGAATACGTCTTTATAATTAGCACTACTTTGTAAAATGGCAAGTGGGGTATTTTTGGTAACTTGTTGATTATCTTTTATTAAGATAGATTCTATTTTCTCATTTACTTTGGCATATACTTTTTGAGGTGGTATTTTGGTGGTGATAATGGCCTGTGCCGGTATTACATCAGGATATTTTATCAACCATGATAAGAAAAGAAGTAGTAGTACCAATGCTAGAATCAAAAGATTCCCCCATCTGATCATCCAATGTGGTACACGAGTCAAAATTTCCTGTACTTCTTCACTGCGTAGTTGTATGTCGTCTAATGTATTTTCGTCTGGCATGATGTATAATTATAAATTACGAACTTTGGTTGTATGTGATGGGTTTTTACTGGTCATGACATTCTCTTTTTCATTCATCTTCTATTCGTAATTATTGTGTTTATTTTCCTAATTCAAGTTGGTTTTTTACTAGATTAAAATAACTCCCTTTCTTTTTGATGAGTGCTTCGTGATTACCTACTTCTACAATTTTTCCTTTGTCTAGTACTACGATTTGATGCGCATTTTTTACCGTACTTAATCGATGCGCAATTACCATTACAGTTTTATCTTTGAAAAAAGTATCCAACTTTTCCATAATAACTTTTTCATTATTGGCATCTAGAGCAGAGGTAGCCTCATCAAAGAACAAGTATTTTGGGTTTTTGTATACGGCTCTGGCGATAAAAAGGCGTTGTTTTTGTCCTGTACTTAGACCAATCCCTTCCATACCTATTTTTGTATTATACGATAGTGGGAGTGATTCTATAAACTCTTGTATATTGGCTACGTCGACAGCATGAGCTAATTTTTTCTTATCGACATAATCATCTCCTACAGCAATATTATTGGCGATCGTATCATTAAATATATACCCTTCTTGCATTACCACTCCAAATTGATCTCGCCACGATTTTTGAGATACATTTTTAAGGTCATGATTACCAATAAAAATTTGACCTTTATCAGGTTCATAGAATTTAAGTAATAGCTTCATTAAAGTGGTTTTTCCACTACCACTTACACCTACTACAGCTGTTATTTTGTTGGCAGGAATTGATAGGTCAAGCCCTTCTAATACTGGTTTTTCGGATCCTACGTACCTGAAATCCATGTCTTTAATATCAAATCCAACTTTATCCGGAATTTCTTTGATTCTCTCTACACCAGCCTCTTCTTCATCTTCTTTATTATGGATTTCACCCAGTCGCTCTAATGATATTTGTGCATCTTGCAATTCACGTAAGAAGTTGATAAGTTGAGAGATAGGAGCATTTAATTGTCCTACGATTGCCGTAATGGCAAGCATCATACCTAGAGTGATATCTCCATCAATAACCAGTTTGGCAGAAAAGACAGTGATCAAAATGTTCTTTAACTCATTGATAAAAGCAGATCCTACGTTTTGATATTGTTCTAAAGCAAGATTTTCTATCGAAATTCTAAAAAGTTTAGCTTGCACAAACTCCCAATTCCATCGCTTTCTTTTTTCGGCATTGTGCAGTTTAATTTCCTGCATCCCGTTGACCAATTCTATCACCTTACTTTGTTCTTCACTAATTTGAGAAAAACGTTTGTAATCAAGCTTTTTACGTTTCTTAAAAAAGATAAGTACCCAGGCAAAATAGAAAAAACTACCCACTGCAAAAATTCCGAAAATAGGGACGCTGTAATAGATAAGTACAATACTAAATACAATAAGGTTGACCATAGAAAATAATACACTTAACGAAGACATTGTTAAGATCTGTTCTATTCGTTTATGATCGTTAATTCTTTGCAATAAATCTCCTGTCATTTTTACATCAAAATAGGAGATAGGTAAATTCATAAGTTTTATAAAAAAATCAGAAATTAATGAGATATTAATTCGGGTACTTAAATGAAGCAAAATCCAACTACGTAATACATCTATTAGGGTTCTACCTATAAATAGAGATAGCATCGCAATGAGTACGAGGTATACAAAATTAAGATCCTGATTTTTAATCCCTACATCGACTATACTTTGCGTTAAAAACGGAGTAATAAGCTGTAATAAACTTCCTGCCAGTAACCCCAGCACCAACTGAAAAAGAAAAGTTTTGTATTTGAATAGATACTTTGAGATGAATTTAAACCCAAATTTTTCATTTTCTTCTTCTAGATTATCATCATAAAATTTGGGAGTAGGCTCTATTAATAAAGCAACTCCTTCTTCTGTGTGTTCATCTGCATTGTTACCAATCCAAGCTTTGATAAACTCCTCTTTGGTATAGGTGATTAATCCATGAGCGGGATCAGAAACATAAATTGTCATTGTACCTTTGCGCGAGGTTTTTATGTTATAAACAACTACATAATGTACTTTGTTCCAATGTACAATACAAGGAAGCGGAACCTCTTCTAATTTGGTAAGAGAAAGTTTTACACCAAGAGATCTAAATCCAATTTGCTCTACAGCTTCGCTTAACCCTAAAAGAGAGCTTCCTTCTCTAGTGGTTTCACTCAAAGCCCTAAGTTTTGGGGTATTTAATACCCTACCATAATGTTTTGCAATAATTTTAATACACGTTGGGCCACAGTCTTTGGACTCTGCTTGATGGTAAAAAGGAAATTTTGGCATTAAACTTTTCTAATTAAAATAATTTATGTGTGTGTTATAGCTAAATCAGTTTATAATGTCATTCCAAACTAGATTTGGAATCTCATATTTCTTGGCTATTTGCATATTAAGTAAGATGCCAAATCAAGTTCATGATGACAAATAATATAGATTTTGCTATAGTACACAAAGTAAAGTAATTCTTTTTGAATGCACAGCTAATCATTACTAGGAATTTCTGTGTTAGCAGTTAAAATTCCTGAAAATCGATAAAATCAGTTGATTCTTTACAATCTATCGGGTAGTAAATGAGGAAAAAATAATAGTCGTTTGTATTAAAATTTATAAACTACGAAATTTTAAACCAGTTCAATATAAAAAGAGGGTGTTTTAACTTTTTAGACACCCTCTAAAATTTTTAAGTTTACAACTACTTTATTATTCGAAATATAAAGCAGAAGGATTATTATTTCTAAATTCCTGAAAAAAGTTTTTTGCATTAGGGTCATCATTATCTAACCAAACATTAGGTTGAGTATAAATACGAGTTGATCCACTAGTAGGTTTTGGTTGTATATATGAGGGTGCGTCTACATTGAAATAAGTAACATACCACCCATCGTTCCCACTTAATTTGATTTGTGTGGTCTCTAATATTATGTGACTAAGAGGTTTTGAAGATGATGAAAAATTTGGTGAATAATTTATTGAAAAAATATAATAATCCCATTGACCTTGTTCTCTGTCATCAATTGGGTTATCTAGTATGAAATCGGGAGATTTAAAAATTATAAATTTACCTGAATTAGAGAATACTTCAAAAGTTGCAGTAAAAGTTACATCATCATCAGTTTCTGCATTTTGTATTTGACCTGTACGTGTTGCTACTCTTATTAACCAATTAGTACTTGATGAACGATTTGAGTTTTTTTGCTTGTATTTATTTATGAAATTTTTAGCATCTTTTTCAAATTTAGCATTAGCTTCTTTTTCGGTTAAGTTCTTATCATATGATGCATGAAAGATAGGCTTTTTTAAAGCTGTAGTATGATCACTATTTATTTCTTCACGAGAGGCTTCCTGAACTTGTACAGATTCATTTTCAAATTCAGATTTTTCACAAGATGTGATAGCTAATATTCCGCATAAAATAAATGCGATTTTTTTCATTTTTTTCATTTTTTTGAGTTTTAAGATTACGATGACTGCTAGTTGGTCAGAAATATATTTATGTTACAACTAATTTATTAATTGAAATTTATGACAGAACCATTTCCAAAAATTGCATATTCATTATTTGCTTTAGGATCGTCATTATCTAACCAAACATTAGGGTTACTATGAAGATAAGCTCTTCCGCTTGATTGATTGGTTTGTATAATTGGATCTACATCAACATTAAATGTAGTAACATACCATCCATCGTTCCCATCCAAATTTAGTTTTATATAAGCTAGTTCAACCCATTTAACACGTGGTCCATATGTATTATCTATTCTAAAAATATAATAATCCCATTGCCCTTGTTCTCTGTCATCTTTACCTTGTCCATATAAATTATCTAATACGATGTCATGAGCATTGAAATAACCTAAATCTGTCAGAAATTGTGTATTGAAAGTTACATCACCATCAGTTTGTGCATTCTGTAATTGACCTGTACGTGTTGTTACTCTATAAAACCATTCATCTGTACCTGATGAACTTTTTGAGTTTTTTTGCTTGTATTTATTGATAAAACTTTTGGCATCTTTTTCAAATTTAGCATTAGCTTCTTTTTCGGTTAAGTTCTTATCATAAGTAGCATGAAATATAGGCTTTTTAGAAGCTGTAGTATGATTACTATTTATTTCTTCACGAGAGGCTTCCTGAACTTCTACAGATTCATTTTCAAATTCAGATTTTTCACAAGATGTGATAGCTAATATTCCGCATAAAATCAATGCGATTTTTTTCATTTTTTTGAGTTTTAAGAGTTTTAAGATTACAATGACTGCTAGCTAGTCAAAAATAGATTTATGTTGTTATAAAAATTTATTGCGTATTTATAATTAAAAAGCTTTTTTTAGGAGAAAGCACCTATACTTGAGTGGTCTAAACTTTTTTCATTTTTTTTCTTTTTAAATTTTCTAATGCTTGTAACCATAAATGCTAGATCGTTACATTCTTTCCAGCTGTTTGTTGTTGTAAGAATTGGTTTTAGATGTTTTACGTGTGGTAACGCAAATATCTACTGCTCTTATATTCCATTCGAAAGAAGTTTAAACCAGTCCAATAATATATCGGCAAAATTTAAAAGAGTAACCTAATAAAAATAAAGAAGTAGTTAGGGTTGTCAACAAAATTTATAAGTTATGAAATTAACAACCCTAATAATTAGTTTCTAATGCCATATTGATTATAGGCATTAGTTTCTAGTGTGTACAAAATTGAGAGGTGAGAAGGTTAATTCTCATTACAATCAACTTCAATTACTGTTTCTAAACATTCAAAATTTTCATAATCATATTTTATACAAACTAACACATCTTCACAATCGTTTAAGAAAAAATTACCTCCAGTAATTTTACTTTGTGCTTCTTTAGACAGTTTTTGTCCTGTAATTTCAAAAATAGTTTTCATAATTATTTAGGTTTTAATATTAATTGAAGTAAAGCTAAAGAATAACCAGTGTTTATTTTTTACACTTGTATATAGTGTTGTTTTGATTGTATAAAGTGTTGATTTGACTGTATAAAATGTTAGCCTAAGTATAGAAAAATGATAAATACAAAATAATTCGAACTCAAGTTCGATTGGTATTTAAAGTTAATGATTATCCGTTTTGTGTAATACTGATGTTTTCAATGTCATTCTGAATTTATTTCGGAATCTTGTTACATTCATAAGTACTATAGGGCTAAATCAGTATATAATGAGATCCCAAACTAGATTTGGGATCTCATTGTTCTAGGCTGTACAGCTGTTAACTAAGATACTGAATCAAGTTCACCATGACAAATACTATAGATTTAACTATAACTTATAACAAAAGCCTGAAACAAGTTGACAATTATGCGTTATTATGCATTGCGGACATTCAATTTAAAGTTTTAGTGCAAATAGTTTGATAGGTATAACTAGTAATCATTTACGTTATTATAAAGACAAAAATTATACACTCAACAAACAATAGTTTTATGGGTAATGTTCATTAATAGTGTTTTTTAAAACAACATTTTTCGTTTCCGTATTAATAACCATATAACTACCGGTGCGCCAATTAATGAGGTAATTGCATTAATTGGTAATGTATATTCGCTGGTGGGTAATTGTGCTATACTATCACAAATAAGCATAATAATGCTTCCGAGTAAGATAACAGCAGGTATTAATGTTTTATGATTCGAAGTATGAAATAATTGACGAGTAAGATGAGGTACAGCCAAACCAATAAAAGCAATAGGACCGGCAAATGCTGTGATACTACCCGCAAGTATTCCTGTTGCAATAATAATCAATACTCTACTTTTTTTAACGTTCAATCCAAGGCTACGGGCATAGTTTTCTCCTAGTAAAAGAGTGTTTAAAGGTTTTATGGCCAAAAGAGCAAGGAGTAAGCCTAGAATTGATAAACAAAAAAAGATGAATACATCATACCAGGAAAGGTTACCGAGGCTACCAAAGCCCCAAAAAATATATTGTTGTAATTGATCTGCTGGAGCAAAATAAGAGAGTACACTTACAATGGCAGAGGTAATACTCCCAAACATAAGGCCAATAATTAATATAGCCATAGTATCTCTTACACTACTGGAAACAATCATGACCGCTATCAAAACCAATATACTCCCCAGACTGGCAGCAATAACCAATCCCCATTTCGAAACCAAGAAAACAGACAATGATGCGGTGGCAAAGGAACTTCCTAAAATTAATAAAGCGACCCCTAAACTGGCACCAGAGCTAATTCCTAATACAAAAGGCCCCGCTAATGGATTTCTAAACAGTGTTTGCATTAATATACCTGCAACTCCCAATCCACTACCTACAATAATTGCGGTAATAGCTTTGGGTAAACGATAATTGATAATGATATGTCTCCAGGATTCTTTTTCTACTTCACCACCCACCAAACAGCTTAGGGTATCCAACCAGGGAATAAAAACAGATCCTAAGCTTATATTGGCTATAAAGCAAATGATAAGAAGCACCAGAATACCTATAAAAGCTCGTTTATATGATTTATTTTGGGTCAATTAGTCTAGTTTTTCAAAAAAATAGGGTTCATAATCTGTTAATAGTTCGGGGTGAGCAATTTTGATAATGTCTTTTAAAATTAAATCAGGTCGCATGGGCCCAAGCTCATAATATATCAAACCGCCTTTCGATCCTTTTTTTAACGACGAAGAATATACGGCTTTATTTTTAAATGCATCAAATAATGGGTATCTATGATTTTCTTGAGCAAGTTCATCTAGAGAGGTGGCATTACCTGCACCTATCCAAAGAGATGCGTTTTGACCTTTTTCGAGTACACTTTCAAAATTTAGGGTTAAACTTCCGGTTTCTTTGGTGTCGCTCCACAAATAATTGGTATGTGCATCTCTAAAAAAAGTAGATATATAACTGTTACCCCCAGGAAGATACCAGATATCTTTAAACATATTACCAGATAACACGGTTGGGGTATTCGAAGTATTGTAGGCTAACCCAACCGCTTCATTATAATTTTTTTTGATGCTCTGGAAGATTTCTTCTGCTTTATCTTCTTTGCCAAAAAACGCTGCGATTAGTTTTATCCATTCTGCTCTTCCCAATGGGTGCTCTTCCATCCAGGAACCGTTCATTACAACAGGTATTCCGGTTTTCTGAATTAGATCATAGGCTTTGATATCTCCTGTGGTCGAAAAACCAATGATGAGTTCTGGCAATAGTTCAAGAACAACTTCGGTATTTAAATTGTATTCTTTACCTAGCTCTTTAATCGCTCCTTTATCGATCAGTTCCCTGGTTTTTTCTGAAGAAATGTAATCGGTATGCGGAAACCCAACCAGCTTTTCTTCAAGCCCTAGGTATTCTAGCATGGGGATATCTGTGGTCGAGGTGACCACAATCCTTTCTATAGGAACTTGTATAAAAATGGCTGTATTTGATTTAAATGGTTTTTCGGTTCCTTTGGGATGTAAAATATAGGTTAATTCTCGCTTTGCGCCAGGCCAGGGAGTAGTGACTTTGATTTCTTTATAGGTTTCGTGGTTTTCAATTATAAGCCCAGATGCACATTCGATATGTTGCGGTGCCATATACATCACCGTAAGAGGTGTACTTTCTTTGGGTGCCTTCTTACAAGAGAACATAAACGTGGTTAGTATTGTAAAGAAGAAAATAATACGCATCAAAAATCCTTTTTTGTAAAAATAGTAAATCAGGATAAGTTATATTGTAGGATGAGGTTAATTTTAATGAATGCTATACCATAGTAGTACTATTTATTTGATAATTGAATAATTGTGTTTTGCCAAATTGATGATAAGCGTATAAATAAAAAAAGCAGCCAATACTGACTGCTTTTTGCATGGGGCGAAATTTTTATGGTATTACCTTCCTGGTCGACCATCAACATAAAAGTGTTGCGTTCTACTTTGGGAAACACAAAAAATACTATTTCTCTTTGATACTTTAAGGGTTACTTTTGACGATCTTCCTCGACGTAGTGATGCATCACGTCCTGTAGTATGACGGGTTCCTATATTATCCACTACTGTCCATTCATATTTATAATCCGAACTATAGTTTTTGGGATGTATAGATGAATAGTACTGTAGCATTTCTGTATCTTTCCTTTCTGGACATATAAGTGATGCTGGTATGGCTTTAAACTTTACTGTAGATATACCTATTTGAGTAGCACTTGCTTGATAGATAAATGAAATTTCGCCAGCGTCCGTACTGTTCCGAATTGCTTTTACACGTTGACTATTTTTTTCGACAATTGTAAAGCTTCCTGTTGCAGACCAACCTATATAAGGGCCACAAGTTTGATCAGAAACACCTACTACGGTAACACCTACATAAGGAAAAAAGCCTTCAGGGGTAATGACTACCGTTCCACCTTCGTATTTTTCAATATCCCAACAATTGATATTTTGACTGGATTTGGTAATGGTATGGATCGTTTCTTTTGATTTGTCTATGGTAAACGCCTCTTTTTGCTCAATGACCGGGAAGTGATCTTCATTGGTTTCACAGCTACTTATGAAAACAAGAAAGGCCGCTAAAAAAAATGTTTTTAAAATCTTTTTTTTCATGATGATGTGTTTAAAGTTACTTGTTTGATGAACAAATGTGTATGTTTCAAATGTAAAAGTATTGGGCGATTAGTTTTTACCTGTTTTCAGTGAAAAATAGATAGTGTCATTTTACTGAATGTAGTGTCATTTCATGGTTATCCTATAAACAAATCAGGGAGTATAATGGGACTCAGGTATTAGATTTTAATAACTTCGCCATAGGTTACATTTATGCTAAAAGAGTCTTTGAGATCTATGTTACGTAAATATGACAGTAACGCTCGTATAGGACCCGCATGCGTAATGATGATTATTTTTTCGTCAGAAAGAAGATTTAGATCTGCATAAAAATCCAACATTCGCTTTTGTAACTGTATGTATGATTCACCATTAGGTACCTTGGTAGTCACAAAATCCTTCATCCATGGATCAAGTTCTTTTGGGTTTATGGTATTCCATGATTTTAATTCCCAGTCGCCAAAATCCATTTCTTTTAATCGATTATCAAAAAAAATAGGTTTATTACAAGTTTGAGCAAGGAGTTTGCAACGTTGTAAAGGACTACAATAGATTTTAGAAATTTCTGAAATAGGAATATTTTGATGAATTTTTACTACTTCGGCATCAAAACTTTCTGTAATTCCGATATCACTTTGCCCGTAGCAGATACCTTTTTCGATATTGGGGATTGTATGTCTTACCAAATATATTTCCATAGGGCAAGAATTGATAGATAAAAAATAACTTCGCTAAGCTGTTGGACAGCACCTGCACAATCTCCTGTTTGTCCACCAATCCATTTTTTGAATTTAATTCCTAAAAATACTTTAGAAAGATACATAGGCAGTATCACTAGAAATACCCACAGATTTTTAAAAAATAGCAAAGGAATACAGCCTAAAATCAAACTTATTACCAGCGACCAACTACTTATTTTTTTTGTGGTAGGTTTTACTTTACTACTTTCAACATCACGTACATAGAGATGTGTAAAAAGTAAAGTAGTTGCTATAAAGCGACTTAGACTATGGCCAGATATGATCAGTAAAGGAATAAAATAAGGGTCCATCTCTCGTATTGCGGCAAATTTTATGGCGAGTATAAAAAGTAATCCTATGGTACCATAAGTTCCCAGCCTGGAATCTTTCATGATACGTAAAATACTATCCTTTGTCCACCCGCCGCCAAATCCATCGCATACATCTGCAAATCCATCTTCATGAAATGCTCCGGTTATGTAAATAGTCACGAACATAGAGAGAAGTAATGAGATTTCTGTAGAAAAAATAAAAGAGGCTCCATAAAACACAATCCCACCTATACTGCCCACTACGATACCTACCAAAGAAAAGTACTTAGCACTTAATTGTAGATATTCTGATTGATGATCTACCCATTTTGGACAAGGAATACGAGTAAAAAACATCAAGGCAGTAAAGAATATATGTAGTTCTTTTTTTAGCATTTTTTAACTATATGATTTAGCACTAGAGGATATTTATTTCTATAAAAATATAATAATTTCAACCATCAACCATCAACCATCAACCATCAACCACCATAGGCGTTACCCTTCAGAAACTCCGGCACTTTCAAAACTGGCCATGTTGTTAAGAAATGCAACCGAAGATTCGAGTATGGGATATGCTATAGCTCCACCAGTACCTTCTCCCAGTCGCATCCCAAGGTTAAGCAGTGGTTGTTTATTCAAAAATGCAAGCATTTTTTGATGCCCTTGCTCTCCAGAGGTATGTGCAAAAATACAATAGTCCAATATATTAGGGCAGATGGCATGTGCAACTAATAGAGCAGCGGTAACAATAAAACCATCGATAATAATTGTCATTTTGTATTCTGCGGCTTTTAACATAGCTCCAGTCATCATTGCAATTTCGAACCCTCCAAAAGTGGCTAAGGCTTCAAGTGCAGAAGAAGGAGCATACTTCTTAAATACATTCGATAGTATATTTTGTTTGATTGTGATAGCTTCAGAGGAGAGTCCTGTGCCAGCCCCTACACATTCTGCTATAGGTGTCTTGGTAAAATATGCCATTAGTAAAGAAGCAGAAGAAGTATTGCCAATTCCCATCTCACCAAAACCAATAACATTAGTTCCTTTCTTATGTGTATTGGTAATTAGTGTCCCCCCTTGTAAGAGAGCCAGATTACATTGATCAATAGTCATTGCGGGTTTTTCCTGATAATTCTGAGTTCCGAAATCAATTTTTTCATGAAGGATATCAAGCCCTTTATCAAATTGATGGTTTACTCCTGTATCAACAATTTTTAAATCAATTTGATGTTGTTTACAAAATACATTGATGGCCGCTCCTTCATTAATAAAGTTATACACCATTTGTGATGTAACCTCTTGCGGAAAAGGATTTACCTCTCCTTTTTCTGCAATACCGTGATCTCCTGCAAAAACAAAAATAGCTGGATGCTTTAATGTTGGAGTTTCTGTATTTTGAATTAGCCCGATTTGCAATGCAATTTTTTCTAAGGTGCCCAGTGCCCCTATAGGTTTTGTTTTGTGATCAATTTTGTGTTGAATTGAAGCTGCTAAGCTTTTATTATGTATGGGATGTATATCAAAATTCATATAGCTATTATTTAATTTGAACTGGGATTCCCGAAACCATTAAAGTTGCTTTGTCTGCATGTTTGGCAATATGCTGGTTCATCCATCCTTGTAGTTCTGTAAATTTTCTACCAATTTCTGTGGTTGCATGAACTCCCATTCCGATTTCATTAGAAATAATAATGATGGTAGCATTAAGATCTAATAACTTATCAAACTCTGCTTTGGCCTGGGATAGTGATTGGGTTATATTATTATCGGTATCTACAAAAAAATTGGTTAACCATAAAGTCACACAATCGATCACTACTACACTAGATTCGCTAATTACTTTAGAAAGTTCTTTTTCTTCTTCTATCGAGATCCAACGCTCGTCTCTATCTGCAATATGTCGATCTATACGTTGTTGGTGATTGTCATCCCAAATACGAGAAGTAGCCAAATAATGTGGAGTGTTGGATAGCTGTAATGCCAGCTTTTGCGCATAATCACTTTTTCCAGATCGTTCTCCTCCTGTGATGTAATAGATCATTATATTCACGTTTTAAAGAGGCTAAAGGTAATAGTATATATTATTTTTTTGCTAAAGTTTAATTCAAATTCATTAAAATATAATAAATTCGCGCCGAATTTTGGTGCTGACACCTCGTTTTGAAGTGGAAGCTTAAAAGGGAATCAGGTAAAGTGAAGTACGAAGGTAAATTTATGAGTTATAATTTTTTTGATGGTGACTCTAAAATCGTAAATCAAGACTCCTGAGCTGTTCCCGCAACTGTATGCTTAGCCTAGTAATAGGTGCTTGTTGTTATTCTCTATAGCCACTGCTTGGATCAGATAGTATTCGATGTTTTTATCAATTAAAGACGGTACAGAATGATGTTTTTTTTAGGTGGGAAGGTAAATAACAAGACGCGAGCCAGGATACCTGCCATGATTCGATAGAAGTCAAACTTTCGGGATAAAGGTTTGGGTATGGGTAAACTACATACTTTTTTCCGGTAATTGTAATTAATTAAGTAGTAAAATGATCAAGAAGAGATTTTTGGGAGTAGCATTTTTAATGCTAGGTTCCTCTGTTGTATTTGGGCAGGAAACTCAAATAGAGGAAAATGTAAACGAATTAGAAGAAGTTGTTATTTCTGATTCTAAGTTCAAGTTAAAGCGCGAGCATAGTGGTAAGGTAATTACCAAAGTAACAGAAAAAGAATTGCAACGCAGTCAAGGGCAATCGGTAGCAAATGTTTTAAGCAGGGTCGCTGGGATGGTGATTAATGGTAATACAAGCGGTGCCGGAAAAGACTTAGGCTATTTTATTAGAGGGGGACGTAATCGTCAGGTTGTAATACGAGTAGACGGTGTAACCATTAGTGATCCCGCTATTATTTCAGGAGAGTTCGATTTAAGGTTGTTATCTGTAAATCAAGTAAAGGAAATCGAAATACTAAAAGGTGCTTCTAGTACACTTTATGGATCAGGTGCTGGGACAGCAGTAGTTAATATTCTTACAAAGAAAGCAAGTAAAGAAAAGGTAACGGCAAATTTTCAATCGAGTATAGGAACCAATCAGACGAATGATGATCAGGATTATGATATCAATGAGTTTGTTAATCTGGCTTCAGTAAATGGTACATTGGGCAAGCTAACTTATTTGACAAGTTTTAGTAACCGATTTACAGATGGGATCTCTTCTGCAAAGAAACTACCAGAAGATACTTCTGTAGGTTCTTTTACCAGTGATGCGTATTCTCAATATAATGTAAATGCAAAGTTAGGATACAAGTGGAGTGACCGACTTAACATAGGTTTTTTGGGTAATCTAGATGCATATAAAAATGATATTGATGATGGAGCTGGTGTCGATGGACAGAATATTTCTGATAGCGAACAGGTAAGAGTTGGTGCCAATCTAACATATACATACCCAAAGGGGAGTATTGGTGTTGTTACCAGTTATGCGCTGTTAGAAAGAACTTTTGAAACTGCTTTTCCATCAAAATCAGAAAGTAGGTTTTATACCTACGATGTATATAACAAATATAAATTTAATAACCGATTGTATACTGTTATAGGGATCAATGGTTCAAATAGTGATTATAATGGCTTTAATGCCTCTGGTAGAGGAGAAGAGTTGATACAAACTATTAATGATAGAGAAGCCGATTTTGATATTGTAGATCCGTATGCTAATTTGGTATATGTTTCTAGTTTTGGGTTAAACGTGAATGCCGGAGCTAGATTAAATGTTCATAGCTCATATGGTACTCATGTGGTTTATACTATAAATCCATCCTATACCTATAAAATCGGAGAAAACTATCTTAAAGGGATCGCTTCTTATAGTACAGCTTATATTACTCCATCTTTATTTCAGTTGTATGCTGCTGATTTTGGGAATCAAGATCTAAAACCAGAAGAAAACGCTACTATAGAAGGAGGGGTAGAGTTTTCGTGGGCTAAAAAAATTAGAGTAAGTGCCGTATATTTTAATAGAAAAGAAAAGAATTTTGTGGATTTTGTAGATACGGGAGATTTTATTTTTAAGTATCAAAATATAGAAAATGAATTTACTACAGACGGTGTAGAATTTGAAGTAAGTTCGACACTGTTTGATGATAAATTGTCACTAAGTGGTAACCTTACTTATACCAATGTAGATGATGAGGTGTCCAGTATCAGAATCCCAGAATATATTGTTAATACAAATATTGGATATCAATTAAACAAAAAAACATATACATCGATACGTTATCAGTTTAATGATAGCCGAGACGATAGTTTTTTTAATAATATCACTTTTGCCTCAGAACCCAGGTCATTGGATTCATATCATCTTCTTGATTTCTATGTTAGTCATCAGTTATTAAAAAACCTAAACATCTATGGTAGTGTAGATAATATTATTAATGAAGAATATCAAGAAGTATTTGGTTTTAGTACAAGAGGAAGGAATGTTAGAGTCGGTTTTAATCTTAAATTTTAAGAGGCGATAAATCACTAATAAAAGATATGATATTATGAAATCTGTATCAATAAAAAATAGTGTTATTTAATTCACATTGTGGAGTTTAATTCTTCGAGGCTTGCCTCGAAATGTAAAAACTGTTTTTCAACTTGATGCCTCGTGAGCTTGCTCTGAGGTAGTTGACTTAAGAAATCATAATTGTGTAAAATAGAATAAATAAATATCCCCAAAACGTAAGTTTTGGGGATATTTTTAAGGTAATTAGTATTAAAAAAACTTAGTTAACAATAAAGTGTTCTGCTTGATGTTGAGTTTTTAAGATATAATGACCTGCTTTTAGTTCTTGTAGGTCTATGCTATTAGTAAATGTTCCTTTCTGTATCACCTGTCCTAAGGTATTGATTATCGAATAATTTTTGATTTCCAAAGTATTGGTTTCTATATTAAGGATACCATTGGTTACAGGATTTGGATAGATAGAAAAACGACCTATATTAGAAAGTTGATTTGTACTTTGTTTTGCAAAAAGAGTATTTGCAGAGGTACCACAAGCACCCAGATTAGTCCAGCTATCAGCAGTTTTTTCGTACAGGTTTCCTTGATAGGTTACTTTATCACCCACTTGATAGGTTTGTGACGAACTCCATGCTGTTACACCTTCACAAATATCATTAGAATTACCTCCAGATTGTATGTTTACCGTATAATCTTCTACTTCTCCATAGTTAAATGTACCACAAGCAGATGGTGCCGCATTGTATCGCATTATGACTCTCATTCTGGTAGCTCCGTTGGTTGCAGTTTCTGGTACAGTAAATGAACCACTTACGGGTGTGTTTTGAGTACGATCCTGAGTCCATACTTGCTCTCCTGTATCATCAAAATCTCCGTTTTGGTTGTAATCTATCCATACACTATAGGCTTCATTATATGTAGTACCAGTCCAGGTAGGAGTGATGGTAATGGTATTTGATACCCCTTTAGACAAGTTGGTAGAGATAGCAGTATGGTCTGTATAGCCACTTCCTAAAGATGAAGAATTGTCTATAGATCCTAATTGTACCCTACTAATATACTCTTCTGATGCATTATTACCGCTTGCAGTGCAATAGCTGATTTGCGAAGTTGTGGTCGTAAAATTAACAGAGGTACTATAATTTGAGTTTGTACCATCTGGACATTTACTTCTTACTTGTGCTTCATAAGCAGTAGAGGCCGTTAACCCTGTAATCGCTCTAGAATTAGTATTTGCGGAAACAGTAGTCCAGTTATTAGTACCCGTTTGACGATATCTTAGGTCATAAGTAGCACCCGATACAGTATCCCAACCTATAGTAGCCGAAGATGTATTTACATTAGAACTTGCAACATTTGCTGGTACTGATGCAGTACAATTAGAAGTACTTTCTTTAATTCCTGTAAGGATTAAAGAAAAATTTTGGCTACCTCCTACTAAAGAACCTTTATGTGTAATCGTTATAGTATAGGTTCCTGATGCATTCGCAACATCTACTCTTTCATAAGGATCCACGTTATTATCTCCTGTGCTATTTGTAGTAATACTTGTTAATTTGAATGGACTAAATGTCGAAGATCCTTTAGTTACTCTAATATCAAGATCATTTACCAGTACTGGAGTTTTAGAGTTAGTAGCACTTACAGCCGATCCAGGTCTGTCGGTCCATGATATTGATGCTAATAAAGGAGAATTTCCATCAGATTCAACTGTAATAGTATAGGTTTGTCCATTGTTTAAGGTAAGTTCTTCTACTTTAGAAGAAGATCCGTTGTTTGTGATAGCCTCGGCTGCAGCTTTTGCATTTAATAGCCCCCAACCGTGCACTGCATCTGGTCCCGATGGTCCGATGTCATCAGCGGTATGTAATGCAATACCTTTTAGAGTGGCAGCTCTCATCAGGTTGTTATTGATGTTATTGTAATGTTGTTGTAAAAGTAGTAAGGTACCTGCAACATTAGGAGAAGCCATAGAAGTTCCTGTATAGGATGCATAGTCACTATCATTTCTATGTAATGTAGAACGAACACTAGTTCCGTTACCTGTAATATCAGGTTTAATTCTATAATCATCTGTAGGTCCTTCACTACTACTACTATTAATAGTTACACTATTTAAAGTGCCATCGTTAGCGATATTAGCATCTCTGGCGTTAGCTACTACCAAATTATTTTTAGAGGTACTGTGACCTGTAAGTTTATCATATGAAGAGTTTCCGTCAAGAGGTACCGCATTTGCAGTATTATTGTTTCCATCATTACCAGCAGCAACTACCATAAGGTAGAAAGGTGCATTAAACATAATTTGATCCCATCTTCTAGACTCATCGATATAAGCACCAAACAATTGATCACGTACACTATTGGCTAAAAACCCATAAGAATGGTTAGAAACAATCATTCCGTTTGCGGCAGCGGCGGTAGCTTCAGAAGTATCACTGTTCCATCCATAACCTACTGCTTTTGCTTGAGGTGCCATTCCTTTTGCATCGGCCTGAACACCAGAGGCAACTATGGTTCCTGTTACGTGAGCTGCATGATCATTAACCCCCAAACTTTCAGACCCAGCATCTCCAATGCTAACTCGGTTATTACCTCCAGGTCCGTCATACTCTTGATGAGAAAGTCTGGCATGTCCTGCATCCCAAACATGGGCTGTCATATTCTGCCCATTAAGGTTAAGTCCTAATGATCCTCCAGAGTTAAGGTGGTTGGTTCTTGTAGACTTTGCAGCAGCAACATTAAAGGTTCTGTAATAAATTGGATTTCCATCAGCGTCTAATCTTTGTAATTCGGCAAAACTACCATCAGAAAGCGTTTTCTGTACTTCCCAATTATTGTTTTGAGCAGCTTGGATAGCTTCAGCTTTCTGGGCAGTTTCTTCTTGTTCTATATTTTGTTGTAATTCCATTAGCGCAGAATAATTACTTTGCTGTATTATTTTGGCCTTTTGTAATTGCGTTTGTGCAAATGTTATGCTGGATAAAAATAAAAATGATACCGAGAGTATAATACTTAGTTTTTGTTTGGGGGTTTGAAATTTTCCCTTTTCAAAATTGCATGAATGATTTTTTTTCATAATGAATTAATTTGTGTTAATATTTGGTTTTGGTTAAATATTTAGTTTAAGATAATCGTAAGTGTGTTTGTTGCTTCTTTTCGATATAAAAGTTGCACAGTTCTTCCATCCCAATAGATTTATAATCTATTAAGTAGTTATGAGCAGTTGCCTATCATTTAATGATGCAGACTAGATAATTACCTTTGCAAAGTATTTCTAGAAGTATTTTTGCTGTATTACCAAATACAAAATAGCTTTTGCTATTTTATTTTCTGCAATTTGGATGTAGGTTTAGAACAAGAAGCAAATTAAAGTTGAATAAGATTAGTTGTCTCTTAATTTAGTACTTCTTTCTTTTTGTTGGTAATATTATGAGTCAGATATGTAAGTATGTGCTGCCATCTTTGAGTTAGTTTAGTATAAGTGTAATTTTTGAGTTTATGTTATATAGTATTGTTAATGCAACTTGGTTGCAAAATTAATAAAATTATTAATAAACGAAACATAAAAATTTCTTAATTAAAATATTAGTAATTAAGTTTTTGTTAGTAATAAGGATGTGATAGGGGGTATGCTATACTACAAAAAAAGTGATGAATCACTTTTAGTTAAAGTTGATTCATCACTTTTATGTAAAATTATTTTCTGAATTGCTAAATGTATGACATATCCAGTATATTAGTGAAACTTTGTTTTGAAAAGTTGCGTAGCAATGCTTTCCAAATAGATAGTTAAACTAATCGCGCTTTTTCCGAGATTTGAGGTTTAATACCTAGACTTGTTCCCGAGTATTATTTATTGTAATAAGAATTAATTTTCTTTATACATACGTTCGTAAATAGGAGAGAACATCTTACTATCTCCAAAATTCTTTACATGGTCAAATGGATCAATATTGGATTTTGAAGACTTAGCAATTGTACCCGTAATATCATCTAATGCTGCTTTTAATAATGGTTCATTTTCATCTCCTAATACACCTAATGCGTCATATTGTTCTGCAATTTCTATATCTGGGTCAAAACCGGCAAAATAATCGGTAACTCCGTTAGAATTGATAGATTTAAGTACCAGGGGTTGCATGGCATAGGTGTGCCCAGCTAACTCTGCACCATTTCTACCAAAACCTTCTGTGTCATATAAAGTGATCGAAGCCTGAAATTTTCCTCGTGTGGTAGTTCCTATTTTCTTTACGGTGATATAAGGGTCAAGGGCATTAATAACCAATTCACTGGCAGAAGCAGAACTTCTAGAGGTCAAAATATATACTTCTGATAAATTAAGGCTATTAATTGCAATGTCATCTTCTCTTAATTGATCACCAAAACGATTCGTACTTCCAAATTGTTCCTGTCGATCATCGTTCCATTGCTCTGTTGTAAAAATTTGATCTTTAAATTGCCCGGTAATCATACTGGATAAGTCGATAGCAGATCGTACAGATCCACCACCATTATATCTAAGATCTAACACCAAATCGGTAATACCGGCAGCTTTAAGCTCCCCAAAGGCTTCGTTTAGCTTTTTATCAAAGTCTGCTGTAAAAGAGTTGTACATCAAATAGCCAACCTTTTTACCAGCTATATCAATTGTCTTCGTAATAAATACAGGATTTTCTGTGTATTGTACTTTAGAAAGTGATACCGTAGAACCATCAGACTCAGGATTTCCGTTGTTATAAGAAGCCCAGCCCAAAGTATAGCTGTCGAGATCACCTAATTGTCTAAAATTTTTGTTGGTAATTTGAGCGCCATTTATGGTACTAAAAATATAACCTCTTTCGATTCCTTTGTCAGATGCATCAGTATTAGGAAGAACATATCTTACATATCCGTATACTTTTCTTATTTCGTCATCAGATTTATCTCTGTCTTCATCATATATTCTTAACCCATATTCCATTCCGTGGTTTTTGGTAATCCCGTCAAAAGCTTGTTCTAATGCTACATAATCATCTACCAAAAAGCTAAAATCATCTACTGGTATTTCTCCAACTATTCTTTTGGTTCGCAACGCATTAAAAATTTCTTCTGGCGATGTAAATCCATTTAAAAATGCAGCATAGTCCTCATTAGAAGAAAATCGATCGTTCTGCAGATCACTAACCTCTTCTTTATACAAGTAAAAAGCATTTAATCCTTTCCAGATAAAATCATGTATCGAGCTGGCTGTTGGTGTTTGTACTTCATCATCTTTATCAGTAAAACATCCGGTACATAAATTACCAACTAATAAAAGTAATAGAAAATACTGGATACGTTTTATGTGCTTTAAATTTTGCATGTATTAAATTTTTATTGTTCTGATCATCTACGTTTTACTATATGTTGCTAGAAAGCAACTTTATAACAATTACCTCAAGGTAGTATATTCTTCCCAAATTACTCATTATTATAAAGAGATATTGCAGTATAACATAGTTTACTATATAGCGTTAAAAGTAACTACTTTATTGTAAATTAAAAAAAGAATGTAACAAATTAAAGATATAGTCGTCTCCAAGGTATAAAGCTAACAGAGTTTTATAAAACCACCAATCAAAATGAAAGAGAGCGCATTTATAACGCTTACCGATAAGTTTAAAGATAAGCTATTTAGGATGGCCAAACGATTATTGGTAAGTAACGAGGAAGCAGAAGATGCTACGCAAGAGATCTTGCTAAAGCTTTGGAAGAATAAAAATAAAATGCAAGAGTATAATAATGTCGAGGCTTTTGCGATGACAATGACCAAAAACTATTGTTTTGACAAGTTAAAAGGAAAAGAAGCAGGAAATCTAAAGATTGTTCATAGTAATTATAAGGATGAACAACCTTCTTTACAGCGACAGGTAGAAGCAAAAGACAGTTTTACATGGGTAGAAAAAATAATGAATGATTTGCCAGAACAACAACGGCTTATTATACAGTTAAGAGATATAGAACAGTACGATAATGTAGAAATAGCAAAAATGCTCGACATTAAAGAAGGAGCGGTTAGAGTTGCATTATCGAGAGGAAGAAAAAAAATTAGAGAAGAATTATTAAAAAAACATAATTATGGAGTTGTCTAACATAGAAAAACTACTAGAAAAGTATTTCGAAGGCAAAACGACCATTTCTGAAGAAAAAGAATTGAAGGTATATTTTACCAGAGAAACTGTGTCGCCTCACCTCGAACATTACAAAAGCATGTTTCAGTATTTTTCTGAAGAAAGTACCATTACAGCGACCCGAGATTTTAAAATCAAACCAAAGAAAAAAACGAGGTACGCCTGGGTGGGTATTGCAGCTTCGGTTGTGTTAATAGCAGGGATTTTTATGAGTGATATAAATAAGCCTTCAGAATCAATAGATACTTACGAAGATCCCGAAATAGCATTGCAAGAGACCAAGAAAATATTAAAAATGGTTTCTTCGTATATGAATGAAGGCAAACAGGAACTAGTGTACCTGAAAAAATTCGAAAACACTAAAAATAAATTTATTAAATAAAAAAACTACGAGTTATACTCGTGATTGTATAAATGTAATTATTATGAAAAAAATAGCAATTGTTTTAGCACTGGTCGTTTTACCTTTTGTATCGAATGCCCAAAGTTATTTTGATAAGTATGAAAACATGAAAGATGTTACCTCGATGGTAATGACTAGCAAAATGTTTAAGTTACTTAGCAAGATAGACTTCGAAAGCTCTGATAAAGAAACCCAAGAGTATCTTAATTTGGTAGAAAATATTAATAACATAAAGGTTTTTGTAACAGAAAACAAGAAAATTAGTGATCAAATGAGAACAGATGTACAGACGTATTTAAAGAGCTCTTCATTAGATGAATTAATGCGAATAAAAAGTGATGATGGAGAGAATATTAAATTTTATATAAAGCCAGGAAGCGATGAAGATCATGTAAGAGAACTTTTTATGTACTTGCAAGGTAATGATGATAAAACAGGAGGGCCAGAAACCGTTATTTTGACCATTACCGGTAATATAGATCTTAAGCAAGTGTCTAAGCTGGCCAATGATTTAAACATACCTGGCGGAAAAGAACTTAAGAATGTAAAAAAAGGTAATTAATCAAATAGTGTTTGGATACTTTAGTATAGTAACTGGAGTTGATAAGACGTTACAACACATAATTTAGGCTAATTGCTAAAAGGGGTAAGGCAGTTCGGTTTGATGTAAAAGTCTAAAAGAGCTGTTTTGCCATATTTTAAAATAGAAGTATATCACAGAAACAGTATGTGATAGTATATACTAGATCAATCAAAAATAATCAATCAAAAAACGGATATGAAAAATATAGGAATTTGGATCGTAGCAATTATAGGTATTTCTTTATCGATAAGTTGTAACAATGATCCTTCGTTACAGAAATACTTTATAGATCATCAAAATGATGCAAATTTTATTTCTTTGGATCTGCCTGCTAGTTTGATAAGAACAGATGCAGTTAATCTAAACGAAGAAGAGAAAGAGGCACTAAATAGTATTCATAAGGTAAATTTACTGTTATTGCCACTTAAAAATGAAGAGATGCAAAATGCCTATGATAAAGAGACCAATGATATTAGTAATATTCTAAAATCAGATACCTATGAAACTCTGATACGATTTGGATCTAATGATACCAAAGTCGTGCTTAAGTCTCTGGGAGAAGAAAATATAGACGAGGTGGTGGTATTTGCAACCGATCAGAGCAAAGGGTTGGCTTTGGTGCGTATTTTGGGCGATAATATGAAACCCGAAAAAATGATCAAATTGGCACGTTCTGTAGAACAAGGTAGATTAGATCTTGGGGCCTTAAAAGAAATAGCCGAAGGAATTTCTATTGATTAATACTAGGAGCTCTAATTCGCTTATAAAATAAAGAGGCTGTCTAAAAAGGCAGTCTTTTTTTTGTAGATTTTTGAGTTATTTTTTAACTTTAAGAATGAGTAGAAAAGTAGTTTTTAAGACCTATGATCAAGATCAGTTAAGTTTATTA